>NZ_JALPKQ010000042.1:0-47958 GCF_051383655.1 Geodermatophilus sp. CPCC 205761 | reverse complement strand
ATGGAAACGTCCCGCCCCCGGGGGGGCGCCGGGACGGCGGGGGGGGGGCCGGGGAGGGGGCTCGCGGGCGGCGGCACCGGCGACGGCGCGACGGAGTCCGCTGCCTCCGCGACCGGGCCCGGCTGGACCGCCCCCGACACGGCCGGCACGGCGGGACCCACGGCACCGGCGGCGGCGTCCGGAGCCGGCGGGAGGGGGGCGGCCGGCAGCGCAGCGGCGGATCCGGCGACGGGCTGCGGCACACCCGCCGCCCGCGGGAGGACGCCGGTCCCGACCGGCGTGACGACGTCGGCCACGGGCGCGGCGACGTCCCGGACAGGGGGCAGGACGTCGGCGACCACGGGCGCCACGACGTCGGCCACCGGGCTCACCGCTCCGGTCACCGGGGCGACGATCGCCGGGGCGACACGGGTGAGTTCGGCGACGACCGGCGGGGCGACCGCACCGAGGGCGTCGGTTCCCGGCTCCAGGTCGGGCAGCGCGGCGTCCACGACCCCGGTCAGCAGGGCTGCCGGGGACGCGGGCCCCTCGTCGGCCGAGGCGCCGGACGCTCCGGCCAGCCACAGGCCGAGGCCGAACCCGCCGAGCAGCAGGGTCCGGGCGAGCCGGCGGTGGGGGCGTGCAGGAGCATCGTCGGACATCTCCTCACCCCCACTCCTCGTACTCGATTAGTCACACGAGGTTATGGCCAGAGAGCGGCGGCAGCGCGCCGAGAGACGTCGTCCGAACGGGCGAACTCCGGTCCGCGCCGTCACCCGGCGTGACCCCGCGCCGGGCGACCGCGGCGGCCCCCGGTTGCTGCACATCGGGGTCCGGAACTCCGCGGAGGTGAGGGCGCGGGATCTGTGGGTACCGGCGGCCCCGGACCACACCCGATCGAGAGACTCCCCATGACCCAGCTCGACACAGACCTGGCACGTCCCGCAGCCGCCCCCATCCCCCTCCGCCCGCGCGGACGACGGCTCGCCGGACGGCGGGTGGTGGTGACCGGCGGGGCCGAGGGCATCGGTGCGGCGATCGTGCGGGCCTTCGCCGACGAGGGCGCCACCGTCGCCGTCGTCGACCCCCGCGGCGAGTCGGCCGGCCGGTTGGCCGCCGAGGTCGGCGGGCGGGCGTACCGCGCGGACCTGACCGACCCGCTCGACACCCGCGAGGCGATGGAGAAGGCGATCGGCCGGCTCGGCGGCGTCGACGTGCTGGTCACCTGCGCCGGCGAGCAGCGGTACGCGCCGCTCCTGGAGATGGACCCGGTCGACCTCGGCGACGCCTTCACGCTGCCGACGCAGTCCATGCTCGTCGCCATCCAGGCCGCGGCCTGCGCGATGGTCGGCTTCCGTGCCCCCGGCGACGATGCCGTCGGCAAGATCGTCGCGGTGACCAGCGCCGGCGGGCCGGGCGGCGGCGGACCGGCGCACCACGCCGCGGCCAAGGCCGCGGTCGTCGCGCTCACCCGGGCCGCGGCGCAGGAGCTCGGCCCGCACGGCATCACGGTCAACTGCCTGTGCCCGGGCAACGTGCTGCACGGGACCGCCGCGCGCAGCCGGCGCGAGGTCGCCGAGTGGTCGGCGCACTCGCCGCTTGGCCGGCCGGGCGAGCCGCAGGACGTGGCCCGCGCCGCGCTGTTCCTCGCCTCCAGCGACTCGGACTACCTCACCGGCGACGCGCTCAACGTGGCCGGCGGGATGGCCCTGCACTGACACACTGCCGGGCGTGCGGGCACAGGACTGGGACGCGCGCTACGCCGAGCAGCAGCAGTGGTCGGCCGGGCCCAACGCGCTGGTCGCCGAGCTCCTCGCCGGCCTGGTGCCCGGCCGGGCGGTCGACCTCGCGGCGGGGGAGGGGCGGCACGCGCTGTGGCTGGCCGACCTCGGGTGGCAGGTGACCGCGGTCGACTTCTCCGCGACCGGGCTGGGCCGCGGCCGGGAGCGGCCCGGCGCCGACCGGGTGGCGTGGGTGACCGCCGACGTCCTCGACTGGGACGCGCCGGCGGCCTCGCACGACCTCGTGCTGGTCGCCTACCTGCACTTGCCGGAGGCCGACACGACCGGACTGCTGCGGCGGGCCGTGGGCTGGCTGCGTCCCGGTGGTCGGCTGCTGGTCCTGGGCCACGACGTCGACAACCTGGCGCACGGCGTCGGCGGCCCGCAGGACCCGGCGATCCTGCACAGCGTGGCCCGGCTGGCCCCGGTGGCCGAGTTGCTCGCCGTCGACCGGCTGGAGCAGGTGCGCCGCGAGACCCCGGCCGGCACCGCGCTGGACACGCTGCTCTGGGGACGGCGGAGGGCCTGAGACGTCGTCCCCCGGCGGTAGCCTGCCGCGCGTGATGGGGATGGGCGGGGTCGGTGGTGAGCGGGCGCGACGACGACGGCGGCTGGTCGCCGGCGTCGTGGTGCTCGCGCTGGTGATCGTGGCCGGGGCGACCGTGCTGTCCCTCGCGCTCGGCTGAGGAGGGGCAGTGGAGAACGACATCGAGGCCTGGTTCGCCGCGGCCGGTCCGCGCGAGGAGGAGCTGCGCCGGGTCGACGCACTGGTCACCGCCGCCGCGCCGGGCATCGACCGGCAGCTGGTGCCGGCCGGCGCGCAGCAGATGCTCGGCTACGGCCTCATGCCCTACCGCCCGAAGTCGGCCAAGGAGACGACGATGTGGCCGCTGATCGCCCTGGCGGCGCAGAAGCGGCACCTGTCGCTGTACGTCTGCGCGGTCGTCGACGGCGAGTACCTGCCGGAGACGCGGGCGGAGCGGCTGGGGAAGGTCTCCTGCGGCCGCAGCTGCATCCGCTTCACCTCGCTGGAGAGGGTGGACGCCGGCGAGCTGGGCACGCTGGTCCGAGACGCCGTCGCGGTCACGAGGGCGGGCGGGAACGCCTACTACGCCGCCTGATCAGCCCGGCCGGCTCAGGTGGCCGGTGAACCAGTCGCGGGCCAGCCCGGCGGCCTCGTCGAGGGTGCCCGGTTCCTCGAACAGGTGCGTGGCCCCGGGGACGACGGCCAGCCGGTTCTCGCAGCACAGCCGGGCCTGCGCCGCCCGGTTGAGGTCGAGGACCTGCTCGTCCCGCCCGCCCACGATCAGCAGCGTCGGTGCGCGGACCTCGCCCAGCCGCGCCCCGGCGAGGTCGGGCCGCCCGCCACGGGAGACCACCGCGCCGACGCCGTCGTCCCGGGCGGCCGCCGACAGGGCCGCCGCGGCGCCGGTGCTGGCGCCGAAGTAGCCCAGCGGCAGCCGCGCGAGGTCCCCGCGGCGCACGTCGGCCGCGACCGCGGCCAGCCGCTCCGCCAGCAGCTCGACGTCGAACACCGCGCTCCGGTCGGCCTCCTCGGCCGGGGTGAGCAGGTCGACCAGCAGCGTGCCCAGCCCGGCGGCCTGCAGCAGCTCCGCCACCCGCCGGTTGCGGGGACTGTGCCGGCTGCTGCCGCTCCCGTGCGCGAACACGACCAGCGCCGTGGCACGCGCCGGCACGGTCAGCCGCCCGGGCAGGGACAGCCCACCGGCGTCCGCGGTCACCTCGTCGTCCCGGGGCGCCGGGCTCCCGGCCCGCGACCGCCGCAGCAGCTCGACCACCTCGTCGTCGGCCGTGGGCCCGAAGTCGTCGTAGGCCTGGCCGACGGCGGCGAACCGGTACGGGCTCTCCAGGCAGACCAGCTCGTCGACCTCCGGCTCGATCTCGCGCAGCGACTGCGGCGAGCCGACGGGCGCGGCCAGCACCACCCGGGCCGCCCCGTGCGCCCGCGCGACGGCGCAGGCCGCGCGGGCCGTGGCACCGGTCGCGATGCCGTCGTCCACGACCACCGCCGTCCGGCCCTCCAGCGGCGCCCGGGGACGGTCGCCGCGGAACTGCCGGGCCCGCCGTTCCAGCTCCTCCTGCTCCCGCTGCCGGACGTCGGCCAGGGTCTGCTCGGCGACGCGGCCCATGCGCAGCACGTCGTCGTTGACCACCACGACGCCGTCCTCGCCGACCGCCCCCATGGCCAGCTCCGGGCGCTGCGGCAGGCCGAGCTTGCGGACCAGGATCACGTCCAGCGGCGCACCGAGGGCGCGGGCCACCTCGGCGGCGACCGGCACGCCGCCGCGGGGCAGGCCCAGCACGACGACCTCGGGCCCGGCCATCGACGCCAGCCGGCGGCCCAACTGTGCCCCGGCGTCCCTGCGGTCGGCGAACGGCACGCGCCACCTCCTCCGCTGCCGTGCCCATGCTCCGCGCACGGGCCCGGGGAGACCAGAGGCCGGTGCCCCGCGGCGGCCGGATCGGGCCGCCGGGGACCTAGGTCCCTGGTGCCGCCTCCGGGCGCCCGCAACCCTGGGTGGCGTCCGATGCCGACCGGTGTCGACCACGACCCCACCGGCACGCCCCCTTGGAGGGCCCACCGCATGACGCTGACCGACGATCCCGCCGTCGACCAGGCCGTCGCCCGACTCGCTGACGAGTTCCGGGCGCGCCTGCGGCCGCAGGTGATCGGCACCGTGGTCCGCAAAAGCCGACGGGACCTCAGCGGAGTACCGGCCACCGCGCTGCCGGAGCTGGTCGAGCGCCTGGCGCGGGCGCGGCTGGAGGCCCAGAGCTGAGCCGCGCGGGTCGGATCCGCCGGAGGGGTTGACCTCGAGCGCGCTCGAACTCCTTCGATGACGGCGTGCGCGCCATCCGACTCCACGCCTTCGGTCCCGCCGGCAACCTGGTCCTCGACGAGCTGCCCGACCTGCACCCGGACCCCGGTCAGGTCCGGGTCGCGGTGGCGGCCAGCGGCGTCCACCTGCTCGACACCACGCTGCGCCGGGGAGAGCCCGGCCCCGTCCCGCTCCCCGAGCTGCCGACCGTCCCCGGCCGGGAGGTCGCGGGCCGCGTGGACGCGGTCGGCGACGGCGTCGACGCCGCCTGGCTCGGCGCGCGCGTGGTCGCCCACCTGGGCGCGGTCCCGGGCGGGTACGCCGAGCAGGCGGTCACCGCGGTCGGCTCGCTGTTCCGCGTGCCCGACGACGTGGGTGCCGACGCCGCGGTCGCCGCCGTCGGCACCGGCCGCACCGCCCAGGGCATCCTGGAGCTCGAGCCGCCGTCCGCCGACGACGTCGTCCTGGTGCCGTCCGCGGCCGGCGGGCTGGGCTGGCTGCTTGTGCAGGCCGCCCGGGACGCCGGCGCCACCGTGGTGGCCGCCGCCCGCGGGGAGGCGAAGCTGGCGCGGCTGGCCGACCTCGGTCCGGACCTGCTGGTCGACTACGGCGACCCGGGCTGGGCGGCCGCCGTCCGCGCGGCCGTGGGCGGGGTGAGCCTCGTCTACGACGGCGTCGGCGGCGAGGTGGGCCGGACCTGCCTGGAGCTGCTCCGCCCCGGCGGGCGGCAGGTGCTGTTCGGGTTCTCCGCGGGCCGGCCGACCGCCTTCGACACCTCCGACGTGGTCGCCCGCGGGATCTCGGTGGGCTGGAGCCTCGGCCCGCGGATGGCGGCGCTCCCCGGCGGCATCCCGGGCCTGGCCGGGCGGGCACTGGAGCGGGTCGCCTCCGGGGCGTGGTCGCCGCTGGTCACCGCCTACCCGCTCGCCCGGGCGGCCCGGGCGCACGAGGACCTCGAGCAGCGGCGGGCCATGGGCAAGGTGGTGCTCCGACCCGGGGAGTGACGCGGTTGCCGGTCGCCGGAGGATGGCGGGGTGGGCTACGTCGACGTGATCGGGATCCGGCACACCCTCCCCGACGGTCGGGTGCTGCTCGACGACGTCTCCTTCCGCATCGGGGACGGGGCGCGCGCCGCGCTGGTGGGGGAGAACGGCGCGGGCAAGACCACGCTGCTGCGGATCATCGCCGGCGACCTGACCCCGGAGGCCGGCTCGATCGCCCGGACCGGCGGCCTCGGCGTGATGCGGCAGTTCATCGGCTCCGTCCGCGACGACAGCACGGTCCAACGGATGCTCATCGACCTCTCGCCACCCGCCGTCCGGGCGGCCTGGGACACGCTGGAGTCCGCCGAGCTCACGCTCATGGAGACCGATGACGAGCGTTCGCAGATGGCCTACGCCGACGCGCTCGCGCAGTGGGGTGACGCGGGCGGCTACGACGCCGAGGTCACCTGGGACACGGTCACGGTCGCCGCCCTCGGCGTTCCCTACGACCGCTGCAAGTACCGCGAGCTGTCGACGCTCTCCGGTGGGGAGCAGAAGCGGCTGGCGCTCGAGGCGCTGCTGCGCGGTCCCGACGAGGTGCTGCTGCTGGACGAGCCGGACAACTACCTCGACGTGCCCGGCAAGCGGTGGCTCGAGGAGCGGCTGCTCGACACCCGCAAGACCGTCGTGTTCGTCAGCCACGACCGGGAACTGCTCGCGCGGGTGGCCGACCGGGTGGTCACCGTCGAGGGCGGGACGGCGTGGGTGCACGGCGGCGGCTTCGTCAGCTACCACGCGGCCCGGACGGCGCGGCACGAGCGGCTGGCCGAGCTGCGGCGACGGTGGGACGAGGAGCACCAGCGGCTGATCGACCTGGTGCGCACCCTGCAGCAGCAGGCCGCCAACTCACCGGACATGGCCAACCGGTACCACGCGATGCAGACCCGGCTGGCGAAGTTCGAGGCGGCCGGCCCGCCGCCGGAGCGCCCGCCGGAGCAGAAGGTGGCGATGCGCCTGCGGGGCGGGCGCACCGGCGTCCGGGCGGTGATCGCCGAGCAGTTGGAGCTGACCGGGCTGATGCGGCCGTTCGACCTGGAGGTCTGGTACGGCGACCGGGTCGGCGTCCTGGGCGCCAACGGTGCGGGCAAGTCGCACTTCCTGCGGCTGTTGGCCGGTCAGGACGTCGCGCACACCGGCGCGTGGCGGCTGGGCGCCCGGGTGGTGCCGGGGTTCTTCGCGCAGACCCACGCCCATCCGGAGTGGCAGGAGCGCACGCTGGTCGACCTGCTCTGGCACGGCGAGCCGGGTCGTCCCGGCGTCGACCGCGGCCGCGCGATGGCGGCCCTCCGGCGCTACGGCCTGGCCGATTCCGGCGACCAGCTGTTCCGCACCCTCTCCGGCGGGCAGCAGGCGCGCTTCCAGGTGCTGCTGCTGGAGCTCTCGGGCGCCACGCTGCTGCTGCTCGACGAGCCGACCGACAACCTCGACGTGCTGTCGGCCGAGGCGCTGGAGGAGGCGCTCGAGGCGTTCGACGGGACGGTGCTGGCGGTCACCCACGACCGGTGGTTCGCCCGCTCCTTCGACCGCTTCCTCGTGTTCGGTGCCGACGGGCGGGTCTACGAGTCGGCCGAGCCGGTGTTCGACGAGACCCGGGTGCAGCGCGCCCGCTGATCGGCCGCCGTCGTTCCGCCGGCTCTCTTCCGCGTTGATCATGGGGATCCGGAACCTCGTTCCGGCGGGTCTGCCTGTGTCGCCGGGGAGAAGCCCATGATCAACGGGGGGCGGGGCACGGGTGTCAGGGTGGCTTGACTGTCAGGGTGGCCTGACGGACGCTGGGTCATGGCCGACATCGACGTCCTGGACCGCGAACTGACGCTCGCCGCCGCCGTCCGCCGGTACGAGGAGTTGCGCACGCGTGACTCGCTGGCCGACCCCGACGACCCCGGCGGCCCGCGGCCGCTCGGCCGCGCCGACGCCCTGGAGCTGCTGGCCCTCGGGGAGGTGATCGCCCGCAAGGCCGGGCAGGGGCGGCAGCTGACCGTCCGGACGGCGCGGGTGGCCGGCGCCTCCTGGGCCGAGATCGGGCAGGCGCTGGGCACCACGCGCCAGTCGGCGTGGGAGGCGCACCGCCGCTGGATCGACGGGCAGGTGCGCCAGCACGGCACGGTCGGCGCGATCGGCTTCGACGAGGACGACGCCGCGGCCGCCCGCGCGCTGGCGGGCGCCGACGCAGACTGAGGCTCGCTCAGCCGAAGGCCCGGCCCTCCCCGCGGTAGGTCGGGACGGCGCCGGTGAGGGCGTCCCCGGCCAGGGTGTGCAGCACGTCGACGTGCTCGCACAGCTCACCGGCCTTGGCGTGCCGGAACCAGACGCGGTCGCCGACGCCCAGCCGCTGCGCGGCCCGTCCGTGCAGCGGGGTCTGCACCTCACCGGCGCCCTCGGTGGCCAGCAGCCGCAACCCCGCCGGGTACACCGGGCGGGGCAGCCGGTCGGTGCCCGCCGGCCCGGACGCCACCCACCCGCCCCCGGCGACGGTCACGGTGCCCGGCGCCGGCACGCGGGTCACCGGCAGCGCGAACAGGCCGGCCGGGCGGGCGCTGAACGCCCGGTAGCCGTCGAACAGGGTGGGAGCGTAGAGGCCGGAGCCGGCGGCGCACTCGGTCACCGCCGGGTCGGCCGCGGTGCGCTCGAGGCTGCCGGTGCCCCCGCCGTTGACGAACTCCAGCGGCGCCACGGCGGCGACCGCGGCCACCACCGCGGCCCGCCGCTCGGCCAGCTCCCAGGCCGACAGCGCCTGCAGCCCGCGCACGACCAGCCCGCGCACCGGCCGGCGGGTGGGCGCGTCCGGCACGCCGGCGATCTGCGCCTCGTAGGCCATGACGCCGACCAGCGCGAACCCGGGGCGCGCGGCCACGGCGCGGGCCAGCGCCGCCGCCTGCGGCGGGTCGTGGACCGGAGAGCGGCGCACGCCCACGTGCACCCGACCACCGGCGGCCCGCAGCGAGGCGTCGACGTCCAGGCAGACCCGGACCGGCGGACGCCGGCCGGGCGCGGCGACGGCGTCGACGACGTCGAGGTGGTCGACCGAGTCGATCATCAGCGTCACCCGCCCGGCCGCCGCCGGGTCGGCCAGCAGGGCGCGCAGCGCCGCCCGGTCGACCGTCGGGTAGCCGACGACGGCGTCGGTGGTGACCGGGTCGTCGCCGCCGGTCAGCCAGAGCGCCTCGGCCAGCGCGTAGGCGAGCACGCCGGCGAAGCCCGGCCGGGCCAGCACCCGGCGCAGCACGGCGCGGCAGCGGACGGACTTGCTGGCCACCCGGACCGGCCGGCCGGCGGCCCGGCGGACCAGGTCCGCGGCGTTGGCGTCCAGGGCGTCGAGGTCGACCACGGCCAGCGGCGGGTCGAGCTCGACGGTCGCCCGGTCCAGCCGGGCGCGGGCGGCCTCGGTGGACGGGGGGACGGTGCGCACCCGCGCGAGGGTCGCCGCCCGACAGCGGAGGGTCAACCCCCTTGCTGGGCCGTTGACCTGGGCTGTCGCCGCCGTGCAGAGTTCCTGCGACCGATCGGAGGAGGACCGGGTGACGGGGAGTGCGGTGCCCGGTGCTCCAGCGCGCTGGCGGAACTGGGCGGGCAACGAGCGCGCCGAGGTGGACGTGGTGCACGCCGCCTCGGTGGACGAGGTCGCCGCCGTCCTCACCGCCGCCGCGCGCGCTGGCCGGCGGGTGCGCCCGATCGGCTGCAGCCACTCCTTCTCCGCCATCGGGCGGCCGGAGGACGTGCAGCTGGTGCTCGACGAGCTGTGCGGGATCGCGGTCGGCGAGGACGGGCTGGTCACCGTCGGCGCCGGGACGCCGCTCTACCGCCTCAACGCCGAGCTCGCCCGGACCGGCTGGGCGCTGACCAACCTCGGCGACGTCGACCGGCAGACCGTCGCCGGTGCGCTGGCCACCGGCACGCACGGCACCGGCGCCCGCTTCGGCGGGCTGGCCACGCAGGTGCGGGGGCTCGAGCTGGTCACCCCGGACGGCGCGGTGCTGCACTGCGACCGCGAGAGCCACCCCGAGGTCTTCACCGCCGCCCGGGTGGGGCTCGGCGCCCTCGGCGTGGTCACCGCGGTGACCCTGCAGTCCGAGCCGGCGTTCGCGCTGCACGCGGTCGAGGGGCCGGGACGGCTGTCGACGGCGCTGCGCGGCTTCGAGGACCTGATGACCTGCACCGACCACGTCGAGTGCTACTGGTTCCCGCACACCGACGCGACGCTGGTCAAGTGCAACACCCGGGTGCCGCTGGCCGAGGGGCTGGACCCGCTGCCCCGCTGGCGGGCGGTGTGGGACGACGAGATCCTCGCCAACGCCGCCTTCGCCGGGGTGGTCGCCGCCGGCCGCCGGGTGCCGGCGCTGGTGCCGCCGCTGGCCCGCGTCTCCGCCCGCGCGCTCGGCCCGCGCAGCTGGACCGACCACTCGCACCGGGTGTTCGTCAGCCGGCGGCGGGTGCGCTTCCTGGAGATGGAGTACGCCGTGCCGCGCGCCGCGGCTCCCAACGTGCTGGCCGAGCTGCGCCGGGTCCACGAGGCCGGCGACTGGCGCACGGCCTTTCCCGTGGAGGTCCGGCTGGCCGCCGCCGACGACATCCCGCTGTCGACGGCGTCCGGTCGCGACACCGCCTACATCGCCGCCCACGTCCCGGCCGGCACCGACCCGGGCCCCTGGTTCACCGCCCTGGAGGCGATCGCCGGGGAGGTCGGGGGGCGGCCGCACTGGGGCAAGCTGCACGGCCTGGACGCCGACGTCCTGCGGCAGCGCTATCCCCGCTTCGACGAGTTCCTCGCCGTCCGGGACCGGCTGGACCCCACCGGCGTGCTCGCCAACGCCCACCTCGACCGGGTGCTGGGGCCGGCGCCGGGCCGCTGACCCGTCGCTATGCGGGGGTGCTGCCCACCTCGGCGAGCCGCGCCTCGTTCGCCGGTGCCGGCTGCCGGCGGCCGACCGACCGGGCGAGGACGGCGATGCCGGCGCCGACCACCGCGACGACGGCGCCGACCCACATCGGGGCGGTGTAGCCGAACCCCGCGGTCAGCACGAGGGCGCCCAGTCCTGCGCCGAGGGCGTTCGCCACGTTGAACGCACCCTGGTTGGCCGCCGACACCAGGCTGCCGCCGCGCACCTGCGCCGCCTCGATGACGCCGTTCTGCACGACCGGGCCGAGGGAGAAGGCGATGGTGCCGAAGAGGACCAGCAGCGCGACCGCGGCGACCGGGGTGCGGGCGAGGAAGGCGAGCGCGACCAGGACGACGGCCGTGCCGAGCAGCCCGACCGCGACGAAGGAGAAGCCGTAGCGGTCACCGAAGCGGCCGCCGAGCAGGGTGCCCACGGTGGTGCCGACGCCGAAGAGCGCGAGCACGGGGGTCACCCACGCCTCGGGGATGCCGCCGAGCTCGGTGAGGATCGGGCTGACGTAGCTGTAGACGGCGAACAGCGCGGCGAACCCGACCATGGTCAGGCCCAGCACCAGCCACACCTGACCGCGGCGGAACGCGGCCAGCTCGGCGCGCAGGTCCCCGGGCTCGCCGACGTCCCCCGGCATCCAGGCCAGCAGGCCGGCGATCGTGACCAGGCCGATGACCGCGACCGCGCCCAGGACCAGCCGCCAGCTGGCCTGCTGGGCGACGAAGGTGCCGAGCGGGACGCCGATGACGTTGGCCAGCGTCAGCCCGACCATCATCAGCGAGATCGCCCGGGTGGCCCTCTCGGGTGCGACCAGCCGGCGGGCGGCCACCGCGCCGACGCCGAAGAACGAGCCGTGCGCGAGGGCGGTGAGCACGCGGGCGGCCGCCAGCGTCTCGTAGGTGGGCGCCAGCGCCGACAGCGCGTTGCCGACGACGAACACCACCATGAGGCCGACCAGCGTCTGCCGGGGCGAGAAGCGCACCCCGAGCGCGGTCAGCGTCGGGGCGCCGACGACGACGCCGATGGCGTAGGCGGAGATGAGCATGCCGACGGCGGACACCGAGACGCCGAGACCGTCGGCGATCTGGGGCAGCATGCCCATCACGACGAACTCGGTGGTGCCGATGCCGAAGGCGCCGACGGCGAGGGCGAGCAGGGCGCGGGGCACGGGAGCGGCTCCAGGGACGCGGGCACGGACGAGTGGGGCGGACTGCGTCGTCCTGCCGGGGGTCCCGGCGCACAGGACCCTCTCGGAGCCAAGGCGGCGTCCCGGGGGGACATGCCCGGGACGCCGCGTGGGTCTGCTCACACGGGCGCCCGCCCGCGGGAGGGCGCCCGGGGACGGTCAGGGCTTGAGCAGCACCTTGACCGTGCCGTCCTTCTTCTCGCGGAAGTTCGCGTACGCCTCGGGCGCCTGCTCCAGCGGCACCCGGTGGGTGGCGAAGTCGTCCACGCCGAGCGGATCGCCCTCGGTCAGCAGCGGCAGGATGTCGGGGACCCAGCGCCAGACGTTGGCCTGCCCCATGCGCAGCTGGATCTGCTTGTCGAACATCCGCATCAGTGGCAGCGGGTCGGTGGCCCCGCCGTAGACGCCGGACAGCGAGATGGTCCCGCCGCGGCGGACCGCGTCGATCGCCGTGGTCAGCGCCGCCAGCCGGTCGACGCCGGCCACCTGCATGACCTTCTCCATGATGGCGTCGGGCACGACCGCGGTGGCCTTCTGCGCGAGCGCGGCCAGCGGCGAGCCGTGCGCCTCCATCCCGACCGCGTCGATGACCGCATCGGCGCCGCGGCCCTCGGTGGCCTCCTGGATGGCGCGCACGACGTCCTTCCTGTCCGTCGTCCGGATCACCTCGGTCCCGCGGGCGGTGGCCCGCTGGATCCGCTCCGGGACGACGTCGGAGGCGTACACCTTCTCGATGCCCAGGTGGTGGGCGATGCGGGTGCACATGTCGCCGATCGGCCCGAGCCCGAGGACGAGCAGCGTGCCGCCGGGGGGCACCGCGGCGTACTGCACGGCCTGCCACGCGGTCGGCACGACGTCGGAGAGGTAGACGAAGCGGTCGTCGGGCAGGCCCTCGGGCACCTTGATCGGCAGCGTGTTGCCGAAGGGCACCCGCAGGTACTCGGCCTGGCCGCCGGGCACCTGGCCGTAGAGCTTGGTGTAGCCGAACAGCGAGGCACCGAAGCCCTGGTCGCGGTTCTGCGTCGTCTCGCACTGGGACTGCAGGCCCTGCGAGCACATCCAGCAGGTGCCGCAGGAGATGTTGAAGGGGACGACGACCCGGTCGCCGGGCGTGACCGCGGTCACCTCGGAGCCGACCTCGCGGACGACGCCCATCGGCTCGTGACCCATCACGTCGCCCACCGTCATGAACGGCGCCATCACCTCGATCAGGTGGAGGTCGGAGCCGCAGATGCCGCTCGACGTCACCTCGATGACGACGTCGGTGGGCTCCTGGATCGTCGGGTCGGGGACGGTGTCCACGCGGACGTCGGCTCGGCCGTGCCAGGTCACTGCGCGCATGGGGATGCACTCCTCGGATCGTCGCCGGAGGGGTCCGACGAGTGCCTCCTGCCCCTTCGTGACGTAGGTCGCGCGTGTTTCCGGCGCGGCCCGGCGCGTCAGGCACTGTGAGTCACATCGGTTCTACGCAACGTTGAATGAGATCAGTGCAGCTCTGTGACCCAGGACACGAAACCGCAGGTCAGTACCCCTGTCCTCACATCACGAAACGGTCACGACGTGTTTACATGAGTCCCGTCCGCACTGCGGGCACCGCACGACGATCCCCGTCCCCCACGGAAGCCAGGTGCATGACTCAGCTCGCCCACGACCGTCTCCTCGATGAGGGCACGGCGCCCGCTCCGGGCCCCGCCACCCGACTCGACACGGCCGCGGCCCCGTCCTCGCGACGGGTGTCCGGACCAGCGACTGAGACGTCGCCCCAGACCATCTCGACGCCGCGCACGGGGGTCGCGCAGTCGTCGGAGAGCACGCCGTCCGAGACCGGTGCCCAGCCACGGCTGGCCGAGGTGGCCGACCTGGCCGACCTCACCGGGCAGGCCGAGGCCACCGCCCGCGCCGGCATCGACGACCTCACCGCGGACCACGAGGCCGCCGCGCCCGCGGTGGTCGTCACCCGGCTCGGCCGGCGCCGCGACCGGCGTCGCCCGGGCCCGCCGTCGGCGCACCGCCGTCCGGCGCTCTACCTGGCCGCGGCCCTCGTCGGCGCCGTCGGCCTGGGCCTGGTCACCGGCGGCGAGCACGTCGCCCAGGCCGACGGCGGAGCGTCGGCGAGCGACTCGGTGAGCGTGGCCGAGGAGCTCGGGCTGGACACGCAGTCCTCCGAGTCGGTCGCGGCCGCCATCGAGGCCGACGCCGCCACCGGCCTCGGCGAGATCGCCGCCAGCCGCACCGCCCGCGAGGACCAGGAGGCCGCCGCCGCGCAGGTGCAGGCCGAGGCCGACCGGCTCGCCGCCGAGGCCGCCGCGGAGGCGGCCCGGCCCGATGTCGTGCTGCCGGTCGCCGGCGCCCGGCTGACCAGCCAGTTCGGTGCCCGCTGGGGCAAGCTGCACGCCGGCATCGACCTCGCCGCTCCCATGCTGACCCCCGAGTACGCCGCCATGGACGGCGTCGTCCTCGAGGCGGGCCCGGCCAGCGGCTACGGCAACGTCGTCTACATCCAGCACGCGAACGGCGACGTGACCGTGTACGGGCACATGGAGGAGATCCTGGTGTCCGCCGGCCAGGTGGTGCGGGCCGGCGACACGATCGCGCTGCTCGGCAACCGCGGCCAGTCCACCGGGCCGCACCTGCACTTCGAGGTGCACGTCGGTGGCATCAACGGCGAGAAGATCGACCCGCTCCCCTGGTTGCGGGAGCGCGGCGTCCAGATCTGAGGAAGGACCACCCTTCCCCCCACGCCTCGCAGGCTCGGCGCGGGGGCCCTGAAGGGCGGCCGCGTGGGGGAGACTCCCCGTGTGCGGCGCGGCGCGGGGAAGAGGGGCTGATGAGCTCCGACCACGGTCATGCGCACGGCCCGGCCACCGCCTCGGCGGCCCACCGCCGCCGGCTGGCCGTCGTCCTCGCGCTGACCGTCGCCGTCATGGTGGCCGAGGTTGTCGGGGCCGTCGTGTCGGGATCGCTCGCTCTGCTCGCCGACGCCGGGCACATGGCCACCGACGCCCTCGGCATCGGGCTGGCCCTCGGCGCGGTGACCCTGGCGCAGCGCCCGGCGCGCGGTCGCCGGACGTTCGGCTGGCAGCGGCTGGAGATCCTCGCCGCCGTCGCCAACGGGCTGCTCCTGCTCGGGGTGGCCGGGTACGTGCTGGTGGAGGCGGTGCGCCGGTTCGGGGACCCGCCGGAGATCGGCTCCGGCGTGATGCTCGCCGTCGCCGGCGTCGGCCTGGTGGTCAACCTCGGTGGGCTGGCGCTGCTGCACCGCGGCCGCGGCGACTCGCTGAACGTGCGCGGCGCCTACCTGGAGGTGCTCGCCGACGCGCTGGGCTCGGTGGCCGTCATCGTCGCCGCCGTCGTCATCGCCACCACCGGCTGGACGCCGGCCGACACCGTCGCCTCCCTCGCGATCGGCGTCCTGGTCCTGCCGCGGGCCTGGTCGCTGCTGCGCGACGCGGTCGACGTGCTGCTGGAGGCCGCCCCCCGCGGGGTGGACCTGGACTCGGTCCGGGCGCACGTGCTGGCGGTGGACGGGGTCATCGGCGTTCACGACCTGCACGCCTGGACCATCACCTCCGGCCTGCCCGTGCTGTCCGCACACGTCGTCGTCACCGACGAGGCGCTGGAGGCCGGGCACGGCGGCCGGGTGCTGGACGCGCTCTGTGAATGCCTGGGCGGGCACTTCGACGTCGCGCACTGCACCTTCCAGCTGGAGTCCCCGTCGCACGCCGGCCACGAGGCCCCGGTCCACGAATAGGGACCCCCGCCGGTCCGGGTGGGAGAGTGGGGGCGCAGTCGGAGACAGCGGGAGGCGTCGCGGTGGAGCACGGTCAGCACTCGGGCATGTGGGTGCCCGCGGACCCACCGACCTGGGGGCGGCTGTTCCTGCCGCACCTGGACGGCTGGTCACTGCTGGCGGCGCTGAGCCTGCTGGGCATCGTGGGTTACCCGGTGGCCGTCGCCGTCCTGCGCCGGTCGGGGGTGTCCTGGCCGTGGTGGCGGACGGCGGCCTGGGTGGCCGGCTGCGCATCGCTGTTCGCCGTCACCGGCACCTGGCTCAACGGCTACAGCATGGTGCTGTTCAGCGTGCACATGGCGCAGCACATGGTGCTGTCGATGGTGTCGCCGCTGCTGCTGCTCATGGGCGCCCCGGTGACCCTGGCGCTGCGCACGCTGCCGCGGGGCCGGCGCCTGGCCGGCGTGCCCCGGGCGCTGCTGCTCGACGCGCTGCACAGCCGGGTCGGCCGGTTCGTGGCACACCCGGGGTTCACGCTGCCGCTGTTCCTCGCCGGCCTCTACGGCGTCTACTTCACGCCGCTGTTCGACGCCCTGATGGACGACCCGCTGGGGCACCAGTTCATGCTGACCCACTTCCTGGTCACCGGGCTGCTGTTCTTCGGGCCGATCCTGGGTCAGGACCCGTGGCCGCGGACGACCGGGCATGCCGGCCGGATGCTCGAGCTGCTCATCCCGGTGCCGCTGCACGCCTTCTTCGGCGTCGCGGTGATGATGGCCGGCTCGCTGGTGGTGCGGACCTTCGCGAACCCGCCCGCCGCCTGGGACGTCGACGTGCTGGCCGACCAGAAGACCGCCGGCGGCATCGCGTGGTCCTTCGGCGAGCTGCCCATGGTGTTCGTGATGGCGGTCGTGCTCTTCTCGTGGATGGGCTCGGAGGAGCGCAAGGCCAAGCGGCTGGACCGCGCCGCCGTCCGCACCGAGGACGCCGAGCTGACGGCCTACAACGCCCGCCTGCGCGCGATGGCCGACCGCGCGAGCCCGCGTTGATCATGGGCTCGTTGCCCGGCTCGACGGCGTGTCCGGCCGTGTCGCCGACCACGAGCCCATGATCAACGCGGGGTGGGGTCAGCCCGCGTGCACCGCGGCACCCTCGGCGGGGAGGTCCTCCTTGGTGGCCTTGATGAGCACCGCGGAGACCAGCGCGCCGAGCACGAGCAGCGCCGCCGCCCACGTGAACGCCGTGGTGTAGCCCTCCACCTGCGCCTGGAGCCCGACCGCCGGGTCCTGCGGGTTCCCGCCCGAGGTCGCGACCCCGGTGACGTAGTCGGTGATCGCGCCCACCGACAGCGTCGCCAGCAGCGCGGTGCCGATCGAGGCGCCGACCTGCTGGGTGGCGTTGAGCACGGCGCTGGCCGCGCCGGCGTCGTGCGCACCGGCGCCGACGAGGGCCAGGTTGGACAGCGGCACGAAGGTGAAACCGAGGCCCAGGCCGAGCAGCAGCTGGCCGGGGAAGGCCAGCGACCAGAAGCCGCTGTCCACCTCGAGGAACGACAGCACGAACAGGCCGGTGGCCGCGAGCAGGCCACCGAGCACCATGAGCGGCTTCGGCCCGGTCCTGACCACCAGCGCGCTCGCCGCGCCCGCCGAGATGAGCACGCCCAGCGTGGTGGGCAGCGACGCGAGGCCGGCGTGCACCGGCTTGTACTCCAGCACCTGCTGGAAGTAGAGGCTGAGGAAGAAGAACGCCCCGATCAGCCCCGCGCCGACCAGCGTCGAGGTGAGGTACGCGCCGCCCCGGTTCCGGTCCAGGATGATCCGCATCGGCAGCAGCGGGTTGCGCGTCCGCAGCTCGAGGACGACGAACGCCGCGACCAGCAGGAGCCCGACGCCGATGAACGCGAGCGCGGCGGGGTCGGTCCAGCCGCTGTCGGCGATGCCGGCCGCCGCGTTCTCCTGCGACTTCTCCGCCACCTGGGTGAAGCCGTAGACGAACGACGCGATGCCGGCGGTGACCAGCACGGCGCCGGGGATGTCGTAGCTGGTGTCACCCGGGGCGCGGCTCTCCGGCACGATCGGGATGGCGGCGACGATGGCGACGACGGCCACCGGCAGGTTCACCCAGAAGCACCAGCGCCAGTCGGCGTACTCGGTGAGCACCCCGCCGAGCAGCAGGCCGACGGCCGAGCCGCCACCGGCGATCGCGCCGTACACGGCGAAGGCCTTGGCCCGCTCCTTCGGGTCGGTGAACAGGACGGTGAGCAGCGCCAGGGAGGCCGGCGCGAGCAGCGCACCGAAGGCGCCCTGCAGCGCGCGGGCGGCGAACAGCGTCTCCTCGTTCTGGGCGAGGCCGCCCAGCGCCGAGGCGATCGCGAAGCCGGCCGCGCCGACCAGGTAGGTGCGCTTGCGGCCCCAGAAGTCGGCGATCCGGCCGCCCAGAAGCAGGAAGCCTCCGAAGGTGAGCGTGTAGGCGGTGACGATCCACTGCTGGGAGGCCGCGGAGATCTGCAGGTCGGCCGAGACCGCGGGCAGTGCGATGTTGACGATCGTGGCGTCGAGGATCACGAGGAGGACGGTCACGGCGATGACCGCGAGGGCCAGCCACCGCCTCGGGTACGGCTCGTCGCCGACGTGCCCGGCGCCGGTGGCGCGCGTGGACGTGGGGTCTGTCATGGGGGTCCTCGAGGTCTTTCAGGGGGAGAGCCCGGGCATCGGGCGATCGGCAACCTAACGCCCTGCGACCATGTGCACGTGCCGGTTTCCCTGGTGTTCACGGCCGACACGCACGTCCCCAGGCGTGCGCGTGACCTACCTCATGCCCTGTGGGCCGCGATCGACGCGGCCGACGTCGTGGTGCACGCCGGCGACTGGGTGGACGTCGCCCTGCTGGACCGGCTGGAGGAGCGGGCGCGGCGGCTGCTCGCGGTGTACGGCAACAACGACCACGGGCCGCTGCGCGAGCGGTTGCCGGAGGTGGCCCGCGCCGAGATCGAGGGCCTCCGCGTCGCCGTCGTCCACGAGACGGGGGACCGGAAGGGCCGGGAGGTGCGCGCCGCCGCCCGCTTCCCCGACGCCGACCTCCTCGTCTTCGGGCACAGCCACATCCCCTGGGACACCACCGCCGGCACCGGCCTGCGGCTGCTGAACCCCGGCTCGCCGACCGACCGCCGCCGGCAGCCGCACGGCACCTTCGTCACCGCGGTCGCGGCCGACGGCGCCCTGCACGACGTGACCTTCCACCCGGTCGCCAGGTGACCGCGGTCCGGTGAGCGCCCGCCGTCCCTGGCCCCCGCGGGCCCTCGACCTGCTGGCCTGCCCGGTGTGCGGAGCGCCGCTGTCCGCGCTGCCCGGCGACACGGGGCTGCGGTGCGACGGCGGGCACGCCTTCGACCGGGCGCGGCAGGGCCACGTCACGCTGCTCCCGCCCGGGCACGTCCCGCCGTCGGGCGACTCGGGGGAGATGGTCGCCGACCGGGTGGCCTTCCTGGCCGCCGGGCACTACGCGGGGGTCACCGCCGCCCTGGCCGACGCCGTCGTCGCGGACGGCGACCCTCCGCCCGGCACGCTGCTCGACCTCGGCGGGGGGACCGGCCACCACCTGGCCGGGGTCCTCGACCGGCTGCCCGACGCCGTCGGGGTCGTCCTGGACTCCTCGCGGTACGCCGCCCGCCGGGCCGCCGGCGCCCATCCCCGGGCCCTGGCCGTGGTCGCCGACACCTGGGCCCGGCTGCCGGTGCGCGACGCCGCCGTCGACCGCGTGCTGGTCGTCTTCGCCCCGCGCAACGGGCCGGAGATCGCCCGCGTGCTGCGACCCGGCGGCCGGCTCGTCGTCGTCACGCCCGCCGCCGACCACCTCGTCGAGCTGGTCGGGCCGCTGGGGCTGCTGCAGGTGGACCCGGACAAGGCCCGGCGGCTGTCGGCGGCGCTCGAACCGCACCTCCGGCCGGTCGGGGCCGGCGGCCACCGCCAGCAGGTGAGCCTGGACCGGACCGCGGTCACCACCCTCGTCGGCATGGGGCCGCACGCGCGCCACCTGACCCCGGCGGCGCTGGCGGCCGCGGTCGCGGGGCTGCCGGAGCGCTCGGCGGTGACGGTGGCGGTCGACGTCACCGCGTGGGCGCCGGCCGGCTGAGCCGGGAGAGCCAGGTCACGGCCGGATCACGGCCGCGCGGGCCCCGGGAGCGCCGTCCGGCGTGCCTGCCCCTCTCGGCAGGAGGTGCCCGGAGGCACCGCTTATGCTGCGGCGGTGACGATCGCACCGGCACCGATCGTGAGCCGCCCCAGCCCGGCTCGCGAGGTCCAGAGGGGTTCGCGCCTGTCGAACCTGTTGCGGACCACCGACCACAAGACCATCGGCCTCATGTACCTGGCCACCTCCTTCGCATGGTTCATGCTGGGTGGGCTCATGGCCATGCTCATCCGCGGGGAGCTGGCCCGGCCGGGGCTGCAGTTCCTGTCGCCCGAGCAGTACAACCAGCTGTTCACCATGCACGGCACGGTGATGCTGCTGATGTTCGCGACGCCGCTGTTCTTCGCGTTCGGCAACCTGATCATGCCGCTGCAGATCGGCGCCCCCGACGTCGCCTTCCCGCGGCTGAACGCCTTCTCCTACTGGCTGTTCCTCTTCGGGTCGATCATCGCGATGTCCGGCTTCCTCACCCCGGGCGGTGCCGCGGACTTCGGCTGGACGGCCTACACGCCGCTGTCGAACGTCGTGCACAGTCCGGGTGCCGGCGGCAACCTGTGGATCGCCGGCCTCGCGGTCAGCGGTCTGGGCACGATCCTCGGCGGCGTCAACTTCATCGCCACGATCGTCTGCCTCCGCGCGCCGGGGATGACGCTGTTCCGGATGCCGATCTTCACCTGGAACGCGCTCGTCACCAGCGTGCTCATCCTGCTGGCGTTCCCGATCCTCACCGCCGCGCTGTTCGCGCTGCTGGCCGACCGCAACCTCGGTTCGCTCGTCTACTCGGACGAGAACGGCGGGGCGATGCTGTGGCAGCACCTGTTCTGGTTCTTCGGGCACCCCGAGGTCTACATCATCGCGCTGCCGTTCTTCGGCATCATCACCGAGGTCATCCCGGTGTTCAGCCGCAAGCCGCTGTTCGGCTACAAGGGCATGGTCTTCGCGACGCTGGCCATCGGTGCCCTCTCGCTGGCGGTGTGGGCGCACCACATGTACGCCACCGGCGCGGTGCTGCTGCCCTTCTTCGCCTTCCTGACCTACCTGATCGCCGTGCCGACCGGCATCAAGTTCTTCAACTGGATCGGCACCATGTGGCGGGGTCAGATGACCTTCGAGACGCCGATGCTGTTCTCGATCGGCTTCATGGTCACCTTCCTGCTGGGCGGCCTCACCGGGGTGCTGCTGGCCAGCCCGCCGCTGGACTGGCACGTCTCGGACACGTACTTCGTCGTCGCGCACTTCCACTACGTCGTCTTCGGCACCGTCGTCTTCGCCGCCTACGCCGGGATCTACTTCTGGTTCCCGAAGATGTGCGGCCGGATGATGGACGAGCGGCTGGGCAAGCTGCAGTTCTGGCTGACGTTCATCGGCTTCCACGGCACGTTCCTGATCCAGCACTGGCTGGGCAACGAGGGCATGCCGCGCCGGTACGTCAACTACCTGCCCACCGACGGGTTCACCACGCTGAACACCATCTCGACCATCTTCTCGTTCATCCTGGGCGCCTCCACGATCCCGTTCATCTACAACGTCGTGAAGTCGTGGAAGTACGGGCGGCTGGCCGTGCGCGACGACCCGTGGGGCCACGGGAACTCGCTGGAGTGGGCAACCTCGTCGCCGCCGCCGCGGCACAACTTCGTGGAGATCCCGAAGATCCGCTCCGAGCGGCCGGCGTTCGAGGCGCACTACCCGCACCTGCTCGAGCGCCTCGAGCGGGAGGCCCACGCCGGCAAGCGGCACGAGCCGTACGCCAGCGAGCTGGGGGGCACGGCCGGGCCGCGGCAGGGGAGCAAGGACCCCGACCCGACCTGAGACAGGACCCGCCGAGTGCGACGCCCCGTCGGCCCCGGCCGGCGGGGCGTCGCCGCGTCCGGGGCGGGGTCGGTGGGGCGGCTCCCGGGCGGCGGAGCGCCGTGCGGCACGATGGCCGACGTGCCGCTGGACCCCTCCTCCCGACCGCCGTCGACCGCCCCGCTGGCCACTCCGCGGGCGCTGGTGACGGTCACCGGGGGGGACCGGCCGGGGGTCACCGCGCGACTGTTCACGGCGATCGCCGAGGCCGGCAGCGCGCGGCGGGCCATCGAGGTCGTCGACGTCGAGCAGGTCGTCGTCCACGGCCAGCTGGTGCTCGGCGTGGAGGTCACCGCCGTCGCGCTGGACGGCGCCGAGCCGGACGACGAGCCGTCGTTCCTCGCCCGGCTGGCCCGGCTGGCCACCGAGGTCGCCGACGCCACCGGGATGCAGGTGCAGGTCGACTCGGTCGACGAGGAGGAGCGGCAGAACGGCCGCGGCCACCACGTGATCGTGCTCGGCCGGCCCGTGCCGCCCGAGGCGGTCGCCGGTGCGGCGTCGGCGATCGCCGGGATCGGCGGCAACATCGACGCCATCCGCCGGCTGTCGGACTACCCGGTCGTCAGCTTCGAGCTCACCGTCTCCGGCGGGGAGTCGACCGCGCTGCGCACCGCGCTGGCCTCGGTCGCCGCCAGCACGGGGGCGGACATCGCCGTCGAGCCGGTCGGGCTGGCCCGCCGCAGCAAGCGGCTCATCGTCCTCGACGTCGACTCCACGCTGGTCCGCGGGGAGGTCATCGACGAGCTGGCCGCGCGCGCCGGGCGGGAGGCCGAGGTCTCCCGCATCACCGCGGCCGCGATGAACGGCGAGCTCGACTTCGCCCAGTCGCTGCGGGCCCGGGTGGCCACGCTGGCCGGGCTGCCGGTGGAGGTGCTCGACGAGGTCCGGGAGCGGCTGGTGCTCACGCCGGGCGCGCGCACGCTGATCCGCACCCTCAAGCGCCTGGGGTTCCGCTGCGGCATCGTCAGCGGCGGCTTCACCCAGATCACCGACCCGCTCGCCGAGGAGCTCGGGCTGGACTTCGCCGCGGCCAACACCCTCGAGGTCGCCGACGGCCGGCTGACCGGCGGCCTGGTCGGCGAGATCGTGGACCGCCCCGGCAAGGCCCGCGCCCTCGTCCGCTTCGCCGCCGAGCACGGGATCCCCCTCGACCAGACGGTGGCCGTCGGCGACGGCGCCAACGACCTCGACATGCTCAACGCGGCCGGTCTCGGCATCGCCTTCAACGCCAAGCCCTTCGTGCGGGAGCAGGCGCACACCGCGATCAACCAGCCCTACCTCGACGCCGTCCTGCAGGTGCTCGGCTTCACGAGGGACGAGGTCCTCGACGCGACGTGATCTGTCGCCCGTCCGGGCCCGGGGGGAGGGCCGTCGTGGCCACTTCGGCCCCTAGGGTCGGTGGACCGTGCCCTCCAGCTCGACGCCGGCGCCGCGGAGCTGGTCGAGCGCGGCCTCGGTGGTCGCCTCGCTGACGCCGGCGGTCAGCGGCAACAGCACCCGGGTCGCGAACCCCTCCCGGACGGCGTCCAGGGCGGTGGCCCGGACGCAGTGGTCGGTGGCGATGCCCACGACGTCGACGGCGTCCACCCCGCGCCCGCGCAGCCAGTCGGCCAGCGGCACGCCGCCCGACCGCCCCTCGAATCCGGAGTAGGCGGCCGCGTACTCGCCCTTGTCGAACACCGCCTCGAGGGGCTCGCGCTCCAGTCGAGGGTGCAACTCGACGCCGCCGGTGCCGACCACGCAGTGCCGCGGCCAGGTCGCGACGAAGTCCGGCTCCGCGGCGAAGTGACCGCCCGGGTCGACGTGGTGGTCCCGGGTGGCCACGATGTGCGCGTACTCGCCGGCGCGCGCCCGCACGTGCTCGGTGATCGCCCCGGCCACCGCCTCGCCGCCGGCGACGGCCAGGCTGCCGCCCTCGCAGAAGTCGTTCTGCACGTCCACGACCACCAGCGCGCGGCTCATCGCTGACCTCCCGGGTTCACGCCACCACCGTCTCGATCGCGCAGTCCCCGCGGGACAGCGCCCACGCCTCCTGGGGCAGGGCGGCCCGCGCGCGCTCGTGGTGCGCGCGGGCGGCGGCCAGCGCCTCGCGGGGGGAGGCGGGGCTGCACACCCGGCCGCCGCGCACGAGCTCCACGACCAGCTGCCGGTCGCCGTCCTCGGGGGTGATCGGGCTGGCGCAGATGACCTCGGCCGTCGCCGTGCCGTCGGCGTCGTGCCGGCGGACGGCGTGCTTCCGGCCGCCCACGGAGTTCTTCCCCTCCGACTTCTTGGCCACCGGGACGCCGTCGCGCTCGACCAGCTTGTAGACCATCCCCGCCGTCGGGGCGCCCGAGCCGGTCACCAGCGAGGTGCCCACGCCGTACCCGTCCACCGGGGCGGCCATGAGGCCGGCGATGGCGTACTCGTCGAGGTCGCTGGTCACGATGATCCGGGTGGACGTCGCGCCCAGCTCGTCGAGCAGCTCCCGGGCGTGCGTGGCCAGCGTCGGCAGGTCGCCGGAGTCCAGCCGGATCGCGCCGAGCCCGGGGCCGGCCACCTCCACCGCCGTCCGGATGCCGCGGTCGACGTCGTAGGTGTCGACGAGCAGCGTCGTCCCCACGCCCAGGGCCGCCACCTGGGCCCGGAAGGCCGACGCCTCGTCGTCGTGCAGCAGGGTGAAGGCGTGCGCGCTGGTGCCGGCGGTGGGGACGCCGTAGCGGCGCCCGGCCTCGAGGTTGGACGTCGTGCCGAAGCCGACCAGGTGCGCGGCGCGGGCGGCGGCGACGGCGGCCTCCTCGTGCGTGCGGCGCGACCCCATCTCGATGCAGGGCCGGTCGCAGGCCGCGGCGACCATGCGGGCCGCCGCCGAGGCGATGGCGCTGTCGTGGTTGAGGACGGAGAGGATGAGCGTCTCGAGCAGCACACCCTCGGCGAAGGGCGCGCGGACGGTCAGCACGGGGGAGCCGGGGAAGAAGAACTCGCCCTCCGCGTAGCCGTCGACGTCCCCGCCGAAGCGGAAGTCGGCCAGCCAGTCCAGCAGCCGCGTGTCGGTGAGGCCCTGGGCGCGCAGCGCGGCGATGTCGTCGTCGGTGAAGCAGAAGCGGGGCAGCTGCTCGAGCAGGCGCGCGGTGCCGGCGACCACGCCGTAGCGCCGGCCGTGGGGGAGCCGCCGGGCGAAGACCTCGAACACGCAGTCGCGGTCGGCGGTGCCGTCGGCGAGGGCGGCGGCGACCATGGTCAGCTCGTACCGGTCGGTGAGCAGCGCGGGACCCGTCGACATGGCTCCGGAGCCTAGGCCGGTGAAGGGACGACGACCCGTCGGACGGCGGCGCCCGGACGGCGGATCGCCCGGCTCAGCGGCGCGTGGAGGCCGCCGGGCGGCGCACCCGCCGGGCCCGCCGGCCGAAGGTGAGCAGGACCAGTGCCACGAGCAGGGCGTCGAGCACGAAGAGGACGTAGACCATCCCGTGCAGCTCGACGTCGCGGACCGCCGCACCGATCGTCGAGACCAGCACGACGGCCGACAGCGCGAAGACCAGCAGCAGCGCCAGCACCCGCACGGTGACCAGCAGCACCAGCGAGGCGCGGTCGGCTCCGGCGTCGCTGCTGTAGTGGCCGCTGCGGTGCCGTACCCCGCCGATGCCGAGCACGAGGGCCGGCACCGCGACGACGACGACGCCGGCGGCCATCAACAGGTCGAGCACCACGAGACGGCACCGTATCCGGCGGCCCCGTCCGGGCACCGCGCAGAGGTCCTTCTAGACTGGCGCCGTGCTGCGCATCGACCGCGCGACCTACGACGCCATCGTGGCCCACGCCCGGGAGGACCACCCGGACGAGGCCTGTGGCGTCGTCGCCGGCCCCGAGGGCAGCGACCGGCCCGAGCGGTTCATCCCGATGCTCAACGCCGCGCGGTCGCCCACGTTCTACGAGTTCGACTCCGGAGACCTGCTGCGGCTGTACCGGGACATGGACGACCGCGACGAGGAGCCGGTGGTGATCTACCACTCGCACACCGCCACCGAGGCGTACCCGTCGCGCACTGACATCAGCTACGCGTCGGAGCCGAACGCCCACTACGTCCTGGTGTCGACCCGGCACCACGGCGAGCAGACCGGCCTGGCCGGTGACGAGGTGGAGTTCCGCAGCTTCCGCATCGTCGACGGCGAGGTGAGCGAGGAGGACGTCGAGGTCGTCGAGTCCTACCTGTTCGGCCACTCGCCCACGACCGTCGTCTACGACTGACCAAGGGCCCTCCTGCCCCCCACCGCTCGCGAGCTCGCGGCGGGACCCTGCAGGAGGGCCGCCGCAGGAATGCCCGGCGGCGAGCGGGCGTTCCCCGTCCAGACGCACGTCCTGCTGCCCCCGGCAGCGGGCCCGCCACCCCCCACTCCCGAGGAGATCAGCACGCCATGGCCATCGAGGTCCGGATCCCGACCATCCTGCGCACCCACACCGGCGGCAACAAGACCGTCGAGGGCACCGGGGACACCCTGGGGGCGCTCGTCGACGACCTCGACGCCAAGCACCCGGGCCTGAAGAACCGCCTCGTCACCGAGGAGGGCAAGCTGCACCGCTTCGTCAACGTCTACGTCAACGACGAGGACGTCCGCTTCACCGGTGCGCTCGACACCCAGGTCAAGGACGGCGACTCGGTGACGATCCTCCCGGCGGTCGCCGGCGGCTGCTGAGCACCCGCTCGGCGACCGTCCCTCCCCGCATCCCGGAAGAGCTCCCCATGGCCCGCTTCGCCTCCCTCGTCGACTCGCTCGGCAACACCCCGCTGGTCGGGCTGCCGAACCTGTCGCCGACCCCCGACGTCCGGCTGTGGGCCAAGCTGGAGGACCACAACCCCACCGGCTCCATCAAGGACCGCGCGGCGATCGCGATGGTCGAGGCGGCCGAGAAGGAGGGGAAGCTCAAGCCGGGCGACACCATCCTCGAGCCGACCAGTGGCAACACCGGGATCTCGCTGGCGATGGTCGCCCGCCAGCGCGGGTACCGGCTGATCTGCGTCATGCCCGAGAACACCTCCATCGAGCGGCGCCAGCTGCTGGAGATGTACGGCGCGCGGATCATCAGCTCCCCCGCGGCGGGCGGCTCCAACCAGGCCGTCGCCGTCGCCAAGGGGCTGGCCGCCGAGCACGGCGACTGGGTCATGCTCTACCAGTACGGCAACCCGGCCAACGCCGAGGCGCACTACACCGGCACCGGCCCGGAGATCCTCGCCGACCTGCCGTCGATGACCCACTTCGTCGCCGGCCTGGGCACCACCGGCACGCTCATGGGCGTCTCCCGCTTCCTGCGGGAGAAGAAGCCCGACGTCCGCGTGATCGCCGCCGAGCCGCGCTACGGCGAGCTGGTCTACGGGCTCCGCAACATCGACGAGGGCTTCGTCCCCGAGCTGTACGACCCGACGCTGCTGGACTCCCGGTTCAGCGTCGGGCCGCAGGACGCCGTCCGCCGGACCCGCCAGCTGGTGGAGCAGGAGGGGATCTTCGCCGGCATCTCGACCGGCGCCATCCTGCACGCGGCGCTCGGCATCGCCGACAAGGAGGTGGCGGCCGGGCGCAAGGCCGACATCGTCTTCATCGTCTGCGACGGCGGCTGGAAGTACCTCTCCACCGGCGCCTACGGCGGCACCCTGGAGGAGGCGACCTCCGCGCTGGAGGGCCAGCTCTGGGCGTGAGCCCGGGCACCCCGGCCTGCCAGCTAGCCTGACCCGCGTGGCAGGGACAGTCGATCGGCCGGGGGACCCCGCGTGAGGCTCACCATCATCGGCTGCTCCGGCAGCGGTCCCGGGCCGGCGTCCCCCGCCTCCTGTTACCTGGTCGAGCACGACGGCTACCGGCTGCTGCTCGACCTCGGCAACGGCTCCTTCGGAGCCCTGCAGGGCCTGGCCGACCCCGCCACCGTCGACGCGGTGTTCTTGTCCCACCTGCACGCCGACCACTGCCTGGACGTCGCGCCGTTCGTCGTGTGGCACCGCTACTCGGGCCGCTCCACCCGGAAGCCGGTGCCGATGTACGCCCCGGTCGGCGCCGAGCGCCGGCTGGCCCTGGCCTACGACAGCGACGGCGAGGGGCTCACCGACGTCTTCGACTTCGTCCCGGTCGGGGCCGGGCAGCTGACCCTCGGCCCGTTCACCGCCGCACTCGCCCGCACCGCCCACCCGGTCGAGTGCTACGCGATCCGGCTGGACGCCGGGGGCCGGTCGCTGGTCTACACGGGGGACACCGGGGCCAGCGCCGCCGTCGTCGAGCTCGCCCGCGGCTCCGACGTCCTGCTGGCCGAGGCGGCGCACCCCGACGTCCCGGACCTCCCGCCCGCCCTGCACCTCACCGGCCGGGAGGCCGGTGAGCACGCCGCGGCGGCACAGGTCGGCCGGCTGCTCCTCACCCACGTGCCGGCCTGGATCGACCGCGAGGCGCAGCTGGCCGCCGCGCGGGAGGTCTTCCCGGCCAGCGAGCTGGTCGAGCCCAGGGGCACCTACGACGTGTGAACACTTGCCCGGCCGGGTCGGGCCGGGCACGGTGGGCCGGTGGTCGACGACGAACGGGACGGCGTCCGGCTGACCAGCCTGGACGCGCCCCTGGGTGACGGGCTCGACGTGACCAAGGGCGACTTGGTCGACCACCTGGACGCTTTCGCCGACCGGCTCGTGCCGCAGCTGGCCGGGCGGCCGCTGTCGGTCATGCGGGTGCGCCCGGGGCAGCAGCCGTTCATGCAGCGCAACGTCGCCAAGGGCGCACCGGAGTGGGTGCGGACGGTCGCCGTGTGGTCCGCGGGCGCGCACCGCGAGGTGCACCAGGTGCTCTGCGAGGACCGGCGGACGCTGCTCTGGCTGGCCAACCAGCGCGCGGTGGAGTTCCACGTGCCCTTCGTCCCGGCCGGCGCCGAGGAGCCCACCGGGATCGTGCTCGACCTCGATCCGCCCGAGGGCGCCGGGTTCGACGTCGTCGTGCGGGCGGCGGAGCTGGTGCGGCGGGCCCTGGCCGACGCCGGGCTGGCCGGAGCGGTGAAGACCAGCGGCTCCAAGGGAGCGCACGTCGTGGTGCCGGTGCGGGGGACGCGGGCCGACGACGCCGCGGCCGCCACCCGCGCGCTGGCCGTGCGCGCCGAGCGGCTCGACCCCGAGCTCGCGACCACCGCCTACATCAGGGCCGACCGGGGCGACCGGGTGTTCCTGGACTCCACGCGCTCCTACTCCTCGACGATCGTGGCCGCCTACAGCCCGCGCGTGCGGCCGGGGCTGCCGGTCTCGGCGCCGGTGCCGTGGCCGGAGCTGCCGGCCGTGCGGCCGGCGGAGATCACCGTGCGGACGGCGGCGGAGCGGCTCGGTGACGGCGACCCGTGGGCGGAGCTGCTGCCCGAGCCGCAGGAACTGCCCGCGGAGCTGGTCGCCGAGGGCCACACCATCCCGGTCGCGCGGGTGCAGGCGATGCACGAGGGGAAGCGCCGGGCGCGGGCGCGCCGCGCGGAGGAGGAGGACTGACGGTCCCGGGCGCCTTCCACAGGTCCGCCCGCCGTCCACAGCCGGTCCGGCCGCCGAGGGCAGGGTGTCCGGCCCCCGGCGCACCCTCCCGGGCATGACGACCGATCCGCAGACAACCGCCTGGCTCGACCAGGAGGACGCCCACCTCGCCGCGGTGATCCGGCAGCACCGCTGGGCCGTGCAGTACGTCGGCGCCGGCGACGACCCCGGCGAGCCCGCCTTCGGCTACACCGTCGGCCTGTTCGGTCTGGGGCACCCCGAGCTGGTCGTGGTCGGGTCCTCGGCCGACCAGACCCACACCCTGCTCGACGAGGTCGCCGCGATGGTGGCCGGCGGGCGCGACCTCGTGCCCGGGGAGTTCGTCTCCTGGCCGGGGTGGGCGGGGCGCCTGTACGTCGAGGTCTGCCCCAACCCCGGCGAGGTGCTCTTCTCGGCCAACCGCTTCTACCAACGGCCGGCCGACCACTCCGTCCCCGCGTTCCAGCTGACCTGGCCGCACCGGGACGGCACCTTCCCGTGGGAGCCCGGCTACCCGTGCGCGCCGGCGTGCCAGCCGCGCCCGGGGGAGTGGCGGGCGTGAGGCCGCCAGGGCGTCCTCACCCGGGCGGAGCGCGACAGCCGGGTCACGGTCCGCCCGCTGCGCGGCCGTGTCGCGCTCCGGGGGTTGTCCGCCGCCCCCGGACGCGTCGACGATCTGCGGTCATCGGCCGCCGAACACCCCGGCCGCCGTTCCCGGGCAGGGAAGGAGAAGGCGATGGCGCGCATCCACCCCGGGCGGTTCGGCGCGGAGATCGACGGCGACTTCGTGGTCTTCGTGATCGGTGCCCGGCTCAACAAGCCGTGGCGGGCGTTCCAGGCCTTCTTCGACGTCGGCGGCCGCCGGCGCGGCATGCAGGCGATGCTCGCCGACCTCATGGCCCATCCCGAGAAGGGGCTGCTGGCCTACCGGACCTCGGGGCTGCTCGTCGTCCAGTACTGGCGCAGCTTCGAGCACCTGGAGGCCTTCGCCCGCGACCCCGGGGACCTGCACCGGCCGACGTGGCTGCAGTGGTACAGCCGCGATCGGCACGGCCGCACCGGCATCTGGCACGAGACCTTCCTGGTCCGGGCCGGCGAGTACGAGGCGATCTACAGCGACGTGCCGGAACAGGGGCTGGCGGTGGCCGGCCGGGTGGTCCCGCTGGCGGGCAACAGTTCCGCGCGGCTGCGGCTGCGCCGGACGGCCGCCGAGGGCCAGGCGCCGGTGCCCGAGCCGCGGGCTCCGCGGCCCGCTCCGGCGCCCGAGCCCGCTCCGGCGAGCGAGATCTGGGCCGACTGACCGCGGCGGCTCCCGCCCGCCCGGCGGCCCGTGCCCGTTCGGCGGCCCGGGCCCGTTCCGAGCCGGCCGAGGGCGACCGGCGGCACCCGCTAGCGTGCACTCGTGATCATGGTCGCTGCGCTCGTGGGCGCTGCACTCCTCGCCGGCCTGGCCGTCTTCCAGCTGCTGCTGATCGCCGGCGCACCGCTCGGCCGGTTCGCGTGGGGTGGGCGCACCTCCGTGCTGCCGACGGGTCTGCGCATCGGCAGCGCGGTCTCCATCGCGCTGTACGCCGTCTTCGCGCTCGTGGTGCTGCAGACGGGCGGGATCTCCGGCGTCCTGCCCGGCGGTCTGGCCGGTGTCGCGATCTGGGCGCTGGCGGCCTACTTCGCGGTCGGCGTGGCCATGAACGCCGCCTCCCGCAGCCGCCCGGAGCGGTTGGTCATGACGCCGGTGGCCCTCGCCCTCGCCGTGGTCTGCCTGGTGCTGGCCCTGCACTGACGACGCCGGGCGCGCGGACCCGCCGCGTCCGTGCCGGACACCCGCCGCCGGAGGCGGCGGCCCGGTCGAGGGAGGGGCCGGGCCGGGGGTCAGCCGAGCCCGAGTTCCCGGCGCAGCTTGGCGACGTGCCCGGTGGCCTTCACGTTGTACGACGCCTTCTCGATGCGGCCCTCGGCGTCGACGATGAAGGTCGACCGGATCACCCCGACGACCTCTTTGCCGTAGAGCTTCTTCGGCCCGAAGGCGCCGTAGGCCCGCAGCACCTCCTTGTCCACGTCGGAGACGAGGGTGATCGACAACCCCTCCTTCTCGCGGAAGCGCAGCAGCTTCTCCGGCGGGTCGGGGGAGACGCCGATGATGTCCAGCCCGGCCTCGGCCAGCTCGCCGGCGGACGCGGTGAAGTCGACCGCCTGCGTGGTGCAGCCGGGGGTGAGCGCGGCCGGGTAGCAGTAGACGATCACCCGGCGTCCCCGGTGGTCGGCGAGGGACACCTGGTTGCCGTCGGCGTCGGGCAGCGTGAACTCCGGCGCCGGGTCCCCGGGTGCGAGGCGGACGGGGGCCGCGTCGATGCCGCTGTCGGTGTCGGTCATGCCCGGCATCCTGCCGTGCTCCGCCGACACCGCTCTACGGGGGCGCACCGACGGGGCAGGCGCTCAGCCGGCGAGGAAGGACAGCCGCACGTGGCGCTGCGGGTTGTCGGTGTTGGTGTCGACCAGGCAGACCCGCTGCCAGGTGCCCAACTGCATGCGACCCGCGAGCACCGGGATGCTCGCGTGCGGCGGCACGAACGCGGGGAGCACGTGGTCCCGGCCGTGGCCCGGACTGCCGTGCCGGTGCCGCCAGCGGTCGTCGCGGGGCAGCAGGACGTCGAGCTGGGCCAGCAGGTCCTCCTCGCTCCCCGACCCGGTCTCGATCACCGCGACGCCGGCCGTCGCGTGCGGGACGAAGACGTGCAGCAGCCCGTCGGTCTCGCTCCGCACGAACTCGGCGCACTCGTCGGTGAGGTCGACGACGGTGGGCACGCCGCCGGTGCGGACCGCTCGCAGCTCCGATCGCATGCCGGGATCCTGCCCGGCCCGACCGGCGCCCGCCCGCCGCGCACTACTGTCGGCCTCCGTGAGTGCCGCAGCCGCCAGTCCGCGCCCCGACGGCCGGGAGGCCGACCAGCTCCGTCCGGTGACGATCACCCGTCACTGGCTCGACCACGCCGAGGGGTCGGTGCTCGTCGAGTTCGGCCGCACCCGCGTCCTGTGCGCCGCGAGCGTCACCGAGGGGGTGCCGCGGTGGCGCAAGGGCTCCGGCCTGGGCTGGGTCACCGCCGAGTACTCGATGTTGCCGCGGGCCACCCACACCCGCAGCGACCGGGAGTCGGTGAAGGGCCGCATCGGCGGGCGCACCCACGAGATCAGCCGACTGATCGGTCGCTCCCTGCGGGCCTCGATCGACCTGGCCTCGCTCGGGGAGAACAGCATCGCCATCGACTGCGACGTCCTGCAGGCCGACGGCGGCACGCGGACGGCGGCCATCACCGGGGCCTACGTCGCCCTGGCCGACGCGGTGTCATGGCTCGGCGCCCGCCGGAAGCTGGCCCGGCCGACGGCGATCGTGCAGTCGGTCGCCGCGGTGAGTGTGGGCGTGATCGAGGGTCAGCCGCGGCTGGACCTCGCCTACGAGGAGGACGTCCGCGCCGGCACCGACATGAACGTCGTGTGCACCGGCGACGGCAGCTTCGTCGAGGTGCAGGGCACCGCGGAGAACGGGGTCTTCGACCGGTCCGCGCTGGACGCCCTGCTGGACCTCGCCGTCGGCGGCTGCGCCGAGCTGTCCCGGCTGCAGGCCGAGGCCCTCGCCCGATGAGCGGCCGGCTGCTGTTGGCCACCCGCAACGCCGGCAAGCTCGCGGAGCTGCAGCGGCTGCTGGAGAGCGCCGTCCCCGGGATGTCGGTGGTCGGGCTGGCCGACGTGGCGTCCTATCCCGAGGCGCCCGAGACCGGCGCCACCTTCGCGGAGAACGCGCTGCTCAAGGCGCGCGAGGCGGTCCGGTACACGGGGCTGCCGGCGGTCGCGGACGACTCCGGCCTCGCCGTCGACGCCATGAACGGGATGCCCGGCGTCCTCAGCGCCCGCTGGTCGGGCCGGCACGGGGACGACGACGCGAACACCGCCCTGCTGCTGGGCCAGCTGGCCGACGTCCCCGACGAGCGGCGGGGCGCGGCGTTCGTCTGCGCGGCCGCCCTGGTCACCCCCCATGGCGGCGAGCGGGTGCTGGAGCGCTCGTGGCGCGGCCGGGTGATCCGCGAGAAGCGGGGCAGCAACGGCTTCGGCTACGACCCGGTGTTCGTCCCGGAGGGGCTGGAGCTCACCTCGGCCGAACTGGCCCCGGCGGAGAAGGACGCCCGCAGTCACCGGGGCCAGGCCTTCGCGGCGCTGGTGCCGGTGGTCGCCGAGCTGCTCGGACGCGCCTGAGCGGCGCGCTCAGCGCGCGGCGACCCAGCCGATGAACCACAGCGAGAACGCGGCGATGGCCGGCGGGAACCCGAGGACGAGGAAGGCGGCGAACGCCCGGTCCAGTCGCCAGACGAGGCGCTGGCGCGGCCCCTTCATCCGGTGCCGGCCGGTCAGAGGCAGCGCGGTGCGGGCCACCGCGGCCTCCTCCCCGGCGGTCAGCGCGACCGAGCGCGCGGCCTGCCACGCCTCGACGCGGGCCCAGCCGGGGGCGACCCCGCAGACCAGGGCGAGCACGGCGGCACCGCCGAGCACCGGCAGCAGGTCGACGACGCCGAGCACCAGCAGGCCCGCGGCGGCGGCGCCGGCCGTGAAGCCGGCCACCGTGACCGCCGCGAAGCAGAAGACCGCCCCGAAGGTCACCATGAGGATCGCGTAGCCGGGGAGCATCGCCTCGTCCCACGTGTTGCCCATGACGAGCATCAGCGGGATCTCGGCGGCCAGCACCAGCCCGCAGGTGAGGAACACGCGGCGCAGGTCCACCCGCGGCGGGCGGACCGCCCACGAGGTGTCCGGCCGGGCGGGAGCCATCGCCTGGACAGCGGTCACGACTGCACCTCCGGTGCGACGTCGGTCCAGGCCAGCCGGCCGTGGACGTCGGTGCCCGCGTGCCGGCCGGAACCGGCGGGCACGGGGGTCTGGGTGTCGGCGGCCGCGGCAGCTGCCGGCGCCTCCGGGCCCTGGGTGTGCGCGGAGAGACCGTGCTGGGTCTTCTCCCAGTAGAAGGGCTTGGTGAGCAGCTGCCAGGCCGCCTTGTACGACGCGATGGAGTGCAGCAGCCAGTAGAGCGGCGACAGCAGCGCGAAGGGCACCAGGCCGTAGCTGCGCCGCTTGAAGCCGGCGAGCAGCGACAGGTAGATGATCACGCCGTTGCCGAAGAGCAGGTTCGCCAGGCTCACCAGGGTCAGCCACTCGGGCAGGTCCGGCACGATGACGCCGGGGAACAGCAGGTCGGCGAGGAACAGCGCGTACAGCCACGGGGTGGCCAGGAACATCAGCGGGGTGCCGCCGATGAGCAGCGCGAAGCCCAGCGACTGGCGCAGGCCGACGGTGCGGACGAGCTTCACCGGGTGCCGGGTGTGCACGAGCACCGTCTGCATGTAGCCCTTGATCCAGCGGCTGCGCTGCCGGATCCAGTTGCCGACGGCCATGTTGGCCTCTTCGTAGGTCGTCGAGTTGACGACCGCGACGCGGTGGCCGCGGGCGGAGGCCCGGATGCCCAGGTCGGCGTCCTCGGTGACGTTGTACGGGTCCCAGCCACCGAGCTGGCGGAGCAGGTCAGTGCGGAAGTGGTTGCTCGTGCCGCCCAGGGGGATGGGCAGCCGCAGCTTGTCCAGGCCGGCCAGCGTGTAGTCGAACCAGGAGGAGTACTCGAGGGTGAACATGCGGGTGAGCAGGTTCTCCCGCGCGTTGAAGTAGTTCAGCGCCGCCTGGACGCACACCAGGTCCTCGCCGCCCTTGCGGAACGCGATCAGCGACTTCTTCAGCTGGTCGGGGTCGGGCCGGTCCTCGGCGTCGTAGATGACGACGAACTCACCGCGGGCGAAGGCCAGGCCGACGTTGCACGCGCGGGGCTTGGTCTTGGGCAGCGAGTGCGGCACCACGATGATCCGCACCAGGTCCGGCGGGGCGGCGGCCAGCGCGGCGGTCAGCGTCTCGGGGTCGTCCTCCTCCAGCAGGAGCAGGATCTCCAGCTTCTCGCGGGGGTAGTCCAGCGCCGCGAGGTTGCGCATGAGCAGGCCGACGATGCCGGCCTCCTTGTAGACCGGCACGAGGATCGTGTACCGCGGCAGTTCGGTGTCCTCCAGGGCGGCGACCTCGGCGTCGGTCACCTGCTCGACGGTCTCGTAGGCGGTGCCGACGGTGCTGATCAGGGCCTTGGTGCCGACGGCCAGGGCGACGGCGACGTTCACGATGGCGACCAGCCAGAACATCGTGGTGGAGAACCACAGGGCGGCGCAGGCGATGGTCCCGACGGCGACCGTCACGCCGAGGGCGACCTGCTGCCAGACGAACACCTTCGACGCCGACTCGTCCGGACGCCGCTCCGCGAGGGAGCGCACCGCGTCGTGCACGAGCTCGTCGCGCCAGACGGTGCGCAGCGCGCGCTGCACGTCCCAGTCGGTGGTGACGACCTGGCGGACCCGCCGGATGCCGGTGCGCTGCACGACCTCCTGCGCGACGTGCGCCGAGGGGCGGCCGGCGGTGGCCACGACGACCCGCAGCTCGCCGTCGGCGTCCTCCTCCACCTGCAGCGGCACCCACACCTCGCGGGCCAGCATCGCGGAGGGGAACAGCCGGGCCAGGTCGGGGTCGACCTCGACCGGGTCGACGAAGGCCATGTCCGCGCCCCACACGTCGGCGAGGGCCACGTACAGCTGGCGACGGGTCACCAGGCCGCGGGCGAGGAGCACCGCGCCCAGCGGCTCGCCGATCCGCTCGTGCTGCCGGAGGGCGTCGAACAGCTGCGGCTCGGTGAGCACGCCCTGCTCGACCAGGACGTCGCCCAGCCGGCGCTCGGGCTGCGGCAGGGCCGAGCCGGGCGCCGGGACGGCGGAGGGCGCACCGGCCGATGCCGGCTGCGAGAACAGGAGCGTCACGGGAAGGTCGTCGGCATCCCGGGGGCCTGGTCTCAACCGCAGCCCCCCGCGGGTCACCCGTTCGGGGGAGGGGTGGCCGGGGTGAAGCCCAGCCAGTCCAGCAGGTCACCCTCGGCCTGCCGGTCGGAACGCGCCGGCTCGGCTTCGGGCGCCCGGTGCCGGCCGCCGGCGACGGAGCCGTCGGTCGGGCGGAAGAGGAAAGCGGAGGCGAGGGAGGCCAGCCGGGTGGCGAGGACGGTCACCGGAACGTCGTCGGCACGCAAAGGGCCGGGGTGGAGCGGGAGAACCCGATCGGGCGACACGGACGACCCGATCGGGCGACGGCCGCGGCCGGCGGGTCAGCGGCGACGCCGCCGGGTGCCGAAGAGCCCGCGGGTGATCTCCCGGCCCAGGGCGGAGGCCGCGGAGCGGGCGAAGGAGCGGAAGACCGACGAGCCGAGTACCTCTCCGAGCACACCGTCGTCGTCCGCCGCCGGCCGCTCGGGGGCCCGGCGCCCGGACGTCCGGCGCCGCGGTGCCCGGCGCTCGGGCACCTCGTCCTCCTCGGGAGCCGGTGGCGGGGCGGCCAGCCGGGCGGTGAGCCGCTCGTAGGCCGAGTCGCGGTCGACCGGCTGCCCGTAGCGCGCCGACAGCGGGGACGCCGCCACCGCCTGCGCGACGACCGCCGGGTCGGCCGGTGCCATGAGCGAGCGCGGCGCGCGCAGCAGCGTGGCGGCGACCGGGGTGGGTGCGCCCCGCTCGGAGAGGACGGTGACCGCGGCCTCGCCGGTGCCGAGGGAGGTCAGCAGCTCCTCGAGGTCGTAGTCGGCGGTCTTCGGGAACGTCGAGACGGTCCGGCGCAGGGCCTTGGCGTCCTCCGGGGTGAACGTGCGCAGTGCGTGCTGCACGCGGTTGCCGAGCTGGCCGAGCACCCCGCTGGGGACGTCGGTCGGGTTCTGGGTCACGAAGAAGACGCCGACGCCCTTGGAGCGGATCAGCCGCACCGTCTGGGTGACCGCCTCGAGGAACGCCTTGCTCGCTCCGGCGAACAGCAGGTGCGCCTCGTCGAAGAAGAACACCAGCTTCGGCCGGTCGAGGTCGCCCACCTCCGGCAGCTCCTCGAACAGCTCGGCCAGCAGCCACATGAGGAAGGTGGAGAACAGCGCCGGGCGGTCCTGCACCCCGGCCAGCTCGACGGCGGTGACCACGCCGCGGCCGTCGTCCGTCGTGCGGATCAGCTCGGCCGGCTCGAACGCGGGCTCGCCGAAGAAGACGTCGCCGCCGAGGTCCTCCAGCGCGATGAGTTCCCGGAGGATCACCCCGGCGGTGGCGGGGGAGAGCCCGCCGAGGCCCTTCAGCTCGGCCCTGCCCTCGTCGCTGACCAGCCAGGAGAGCAGTGCCCGCAGGTCCTTGAGGTCCAGCAGGGGCAACCCGGCGTCGTCGGCGTGGTGGAAGACCAGCCCCAGTGAGCTCTCCTGCGTCGCGTTGAGGTCGAGGACCTTCGACAGGAGCACGGGGCCGAAGTCGCTGATCGTGGCGCGCACGGGCACGCCGGTGCCGAGGCCGCCGAGGGCCAGGAACTCGACGGGGAAGGCGGTCGGCGTCCAGTCGTCCCCGGTCTGCCCGGCCCGGGCGGTCACCCGGTCGCCGGGGACGCCGGCCTGGACCAGCCCGCTGAGGTCGCCCTTCACGTCGGCCAGCACCGCCGGGACGCCGGCCGCCGACAGCTGCTCGGCGAGCAACTGCAGCGTCTTGGTCTTGCCCGTGCCGGTGGCGCCGGCGATCAGCCCGTGCCGGTTGAGCATCGACAGCGGCACGCGCACCGCGGCGTCCGGGTGCGGCTGCCCGCCGTGCAGGACGGAGCCGAGCTCCAGGGCGGGGCCGTCGGTGGCGTAGCCGGCGGCGATCCGGACGGCGGTCTCTGCGACGGACGGCGGAGCGGCCGGTTCGGGCGGCGTCACGGCGCCGACCGTAGCCGCCGGGAGCCCGGTGCCGCCCGGGCGCCGCGTCCCCCGTTCGAGGGACACCGGGTCGCCGCCGACGCCAGGGGTGCGCCCGCCGACCCGATCCCCTCCCCAGACGGGCCGCGCCAGGTGGCCGCCGCGAGCGACGGGACGACAGACAGATGAGCACCTCTGGCACGCCGGGCGGTGACGTCCGACCGGTCGGCGCGCGTTTCCCGCGCTCGCCCGGCTCGCACCTGCCCGGTCACACCGCGACCGCCGGCCTGGTCGGCGTCCTCCTGGCCCTGACCGCCTTCTCGGTGTCCGCGGCGATCACCAACGCCGGTGCCGCCGCCCAGGCCGAACGCGGCGTCTCGGTCTCGCAGTGGTCCGCGGAGGCCGAGCGGTCGGTGCTCCGGGAGGAGGAGCTCGGCGAGCGGCTCGCCGCCGGTCCGGACTCCGAGCTGTGGACCGAGTACGGGCTGGCCCGGGTGGCCACGCGCAACGCGCTGGTCCAGCTCGGCGCCGTCCGGGGGACCGATCACGCCCAGCTGGTCGACGGCTGGCTGCGGCTGCACCTGGAGTACGGCCAGGCCATGGAGGGCCAGATCGCGGCCGCGTGGCTCGACCCGTCGGCCGTCGGCGCCTACCACTCGGAGCACGTGCACCACCACCACGAGCAGCTGGGGGCCGCTGTCCGCGCGGAGGCGGAGGAGCACCGGGACGACGCCCGCCGTGCCCTCGACTCGATGGGCCGCACCCAGCGCGTGCTGCTCGTGGTCACGCCGGCGGTGTTCGGCGTCGGGCTGGCGCTGGTCGCGTGGTTCACCGTCGTGCTCTCCCGCAGCCGCCGGGCGACCCTCGCGCAGGCCGAGGTGAACCGGCAGCAGGCGCTGCACGACGCGCTCACCGGTCTGCCGAACCGCACGCTGCTGCGGCAGCGGGGAATCGCCGCCCTGGCCGAGGACGCCGGGGCGCCGACGGCGCTCATGCTCATCGACCTGGACCGGTTCAAGGAGATCAACGACACCCTGGGCCACGCGCACGGCGACCTCGTCCTGCAGGCCGTGGCCGACCGGCTGCGCGTGTCCGTGCGGGGCAGCGACACCGTGGCCCGGCTCGGCGGTGACGAGTTCGCGATCCTGCTCCCCACCGTCGACGGACCCGAGGTCGCGCTCGAGCTGGCCCAGCGGGCGCTGGCGGTCATGGAGGCCCCGATCGACGCCGACGGGGTCTCCCTCGACGTCGACGCCAGCATCGGGATCGCCCTGTCCGGCCAGCACGGCACCGACGTCGAGACGCTGCTGCAGAACGCCGACATCGCCATGTACTTCGCCAAGGACCGCAGCCTCGGTGCCTGCGTCTACGACTCCGAGCTCAACGACCACAGCCCCGAGCGGCTCGGCCTGCTCGGTGAGCTGCGGCGGGCCATCGACAACGGCGAGCTGGTCCTGCACTTCCAGCCCAAGGTCTCGGTGCCCGGTGGGGAGGTTCGCGGGGTCGAGGCCCTGCTGCGCTGGCAGCACCCCGTCCGCGGGCTGATCCCGCCGGCGGCCTTCATCCCCGTCGCCGAGCGCACGCCGCTGATCCGGCCGCTGACCCGCTACGTCCTCGCCGCCGCCCTCGACCAGTGCGCCCGGTGGCAGGACGCCGGCCGGGAGCTGCACGTGGCGGTCAACGTCTCGGCCCGGAACCTGCTCGACGAGCGCTTCGTCGACGACGTCCTGGAGCTGCTCGCCGCGTCGCGGGTGCCGGCCTGCCGGCTGGAGCTGGAGGTCACCGAGAGCGCGATCATGGCCGACCCGGACCGGGCCCGGCGCATCCTCGGCCGGCTGGCGGCGGCCGGGATCACCCTGTCGATCGACGACTTCGGCGCCGGGTACACCTCCCTGGCCCACCTCAAGGACCTGCCGGTGCACCAGCTGAAGATCGACCGCTCGTTCGTCGCGCAGATGACGGCCGACCGCGGCAACGCGCTGATCGTCCGGTCGGTCGTGGAGCTCGGGCGCAACCTCGGGCTCACCACGGTCGCCGAGGGCGTCGAGGACGGGCAGACGTGGGACCAGCTCGAGGAGCTCGGCTGCGACGTCGCCCAGGGCTACCACCTGTGCCGCCCGCTGCCCGCGGCCGAGCTCGAGGTCTGGTTCGACGCCGTCCGGACGGTTGCCGTCTGACCCTCGCCCGACCGGGGGCGTGAGCTCCGGGCCCCGGGGGCACACCGTCCCCGTGCAGGTCCACGTGGACGCGGTGACGTCGCTGCGCTTCGACGACGGCTCACCGGTGACCGCGGCCTCCGCCGTCGCGCCGTTGGGGGACGGCTGGCTGATCGCGCAGGACGACGCCACGTCCGCCGCCTGGCGCCGTCCCGGGCGGGTGACACCGGTGCGGGTGCTGCCGCCCGTGGAGGGCCGAGACCGGTTCACCGAGGCAGCGGGGACCAAGCACCTCAAGCCCGACCTGGAGGTGGCCTGCCCCGTCGAGGTGGACGGGGAGCCGGCCGTCCTGCTGCTCGGATCGGGCTCCACGGCGCGGCGCATGCGCGGCGTCCTGGTGCGGCTGGTGGACGGGCACCCCGTCGCCCGGGCCGGGTCCCTGGCGCCGCTGTACGAGAGCGTCGGCCGGCGACTGGGCCTGGCGCCCGAGCGACTCAACCTGGAGGGGGCCAGCCGGCACGGCGACGTGGTCCGCTGGTTCAACCGCGGCAACCTGGCCGCCGGCGTCCCCTCCGGCAGCGTGGCGGTGCCCCTGGCCGGGCTGGTCGACGCCGTCCTCGGCCGGACCGGGGCCGCCTCGGTGCCGGTGGAGGAGCCGCACGTGTACCGGCTCGGCGAGGTCGAGGGTGTCGGCCTCGCGGTGACCGACGCCGTGGCGCTGCCGGACGGACGGCTCGTCCTGAGCGCCGCCGCCGAGGACACGCCCAACGCAGTCGACGACGGCCCGGTCGTGGCGACCGCGCTGGCGCTGGTCGACGGCGAGGAGGTCCTGGACGTCGCGCCGATCCCCGAGGTCGAGGGCCGGGTGCTCAAGGTCGAGGGCCTGGCACTGCGGGCGGTCGAAGACGGCGAGGTGCACCTGCTGGCCGTCGTGGACGCCGACGACCCGGCCGCTGCCTCCGTCGAGCTGGCACTGCGCGCCCGCCTGACCTGAGGCCGGCGCCGGCCGATCGAGTGCGGGAGGCGGGAGTCGAACCCGCACGCCCGGAGGCACCAGATCCTAAGTCTGGCGTGGCTGCCGTTACACCACTCCCGCGTGAGCCCCGAGTCTAGGAGGCGGCGGCGGGGGAGCCCCGGGACGTGGCGGGTCGCCCGTGCGGGTGCCCCGTCCCGACGGGAACGGGCTGGACGGAGCCCCGTCTGGCAGTCTGTCGCCGTGCCTCGCGACCCTCGACAGATCCAGCTGGAGATCGACGCCGCCCGTGAGTCGCTGGCGGCCACCCTCGACCAGCTGGTCTTCCGCAGCAGCCCGCAGCGACTGAAGGCGCGGGGCCAGGCGGCGGTCCAGAACTTCCTGACCACCGCCGCGGGGAAGGCGACGGTCGGCGCGCTGGGCCTGCTCATGACGCTGGTCGTCGTCCAGAAGGTCCGGAACCGCAACGACTGACCGGCCCGTGCGGCACCCGCGCCCCGACCCGGTGGGTCCGGGGCAGGAGTCGGTGTGGAGCTATCCGCGCCCGCCGTCGGCCGAGGTCACCGGGCGCCGGGTCGTCGTCGAACTCGGCGGCCGCGTGGTGGCCGACAGCGTCCGCGCCGTGCGGGTCTGCGAGACCAGCCACCCGCCCGTCTTCTACGTCCCGCGTCCCGACGTCGCCGACGGCGTCCTGCGGCCCGCCGCCGGCACCTCCTGGTGCGAGTGGAAGGGGGCGGCGACCTACTGGGACGCCGAGGTCGACGGCGAGCGGCTGCCCGCCGTGGCGTGGTCCTACGAGGACCCGGCGCCCCGGTACGCGCTGCTGCGCTCGGCCGTGGCGTTCTATCCGAGCCGGGTCGACCGCGCCCTCGTCGACGGCGAGATCGTCCGGGCGCAGGCCGGCGACTTCTACGGCGGCTGGATCACCGCCGAGGTCGTCGGGCCCTTCAAGGGGGAGCCCGGAACGCTGGGCTGGTGAGTCAGCCCTGCTCGGGCCGGGCGTTGCGGATCAGGGGCATGACGACGATCTCGAGCACCTGGTCGATGTAGGCCTCGTCGACCGGCTCCCCGGTGAGCAGCCACCGCTGCACGATGAGGGCGCTGGTGGCCTCCGCGGTCACCGACCGCGCCAGCCCGGGGCGGACCTCGCCGCGTGCCTCGGCGCGGGCCCACATCTCGGCGTAGGCGCCGCGCCACACCGCGAGCGGGCCGTTCTGGAAGGCCTCCACCAGGGCCGGCTGGTGCTGCATGGCCGGCAAGAGCGAGCGGATGGCGGCGCCGGCCGGGCTGTCGATCATCGTGCCGACCAGCCGCATCATCGCCCGCAGGTCACCCTCGATCGAGCCGGTGTCCTCGGGGACGGCGATGGCGCGGTTGAGTTCGGAGATGGTGTCGACCACCAGGTCCTGCTTGGTGCGCCACCGGCGGTAGATGGTGGCCTTGCCGACACCGGCCTCCGAGGCCACGGCGTCCATGGTGAGCGCCCCGTAGCCGACCTCGGCGAGCAGTCGCAGGATGGCCGCCCGGATGACCCCGTCGCGGCTGGGATCGCGGGGGCGCCCGCCCCGGGAGGGGCGGGGCGAGTCGATCATCTGAGCAGCGAACATGGGGTGACCTTAGACATTCAGGTTGAGGACGGATGCCAGCCACGCGTGGGCTTCGCGTGCGACACACCCGGACAGGGGACGCTCACCGACCGGAACCGCCGCGCGCGCCTGCCCGACCGGGTTGCGGCCCTCGGTCATCCTGCAGGGGTGGCAAGCACCGACGGCGGCGCCCGGCGCCGGGAGTACTGGCACGTCCCCGGTCACGCCGGTCGGGTCCTCCTGGGCAGCACGGACGGGGACCTGCTGGCGGCGGTGGCGCGGACCGCGCGGGCGCTCGGGCTGCCGGTGGCCGGCGGGCCGGACCTCCTCGACCTCACCGACGAGGACGGCGGCCGCGGCATCGCCCGGCTGTTCCAGCGGCTGGCCCGCGAGCTGACCACCGCGGAGGCCGACCACGTCCGCGTGGCGACCGACCCCCCGACGCACGGATCCGCGCTCGCCGGACGGCTGCTGACCGCCCCCACCCTCGCCGTGGAGCTGGCCCGCCGCGGGGTCACCGCCGAGATCGGCGTCCTCGCCGAGGCCGAGCTGTGGTCGGTGTACCAGCCCGTCGTCCGGCTGTCCGACCGCTCGGTCGTCGCCCACGAGGCGCTGCTGCGGGGCCTGGTGGACGGCCGCGAGGTCGGCGGGGAGGACCTCTTCTTCGTCGCCGAGTCCGCCGGCTGGCTGCCGCGGCTGGACCGGATCGGCCGGGAGTCGGCGATCGCCGGCGCTGCGCCCTGGCTGGACGACGCCGACCTGTTCGTGAACTCCGACCCGGCGTCGGTCATCCGGCCGCGGACCGACCTGGCCTCCACCGAGCAGGCGCTGCACGACGCCGGCATCGACCCGACCCGGCTGGTCGTCGAGGTGGGTGAGGTCTCGGCGGTCAGCGACCGCGGGCACCTGCTGTCGGTGCTCGAGCACTACCGCTCGCTGGGCTGGCGGGTGGCACTCGACGACGTGGCGGCCGGCTGGTCGAGCCGGTCGCTGCTCGCCGCCGTCCGCCCGGACGTGGTCAAGCTCGGCAGGCCGCTGGTGCAGGCGCTGCCCGACGACGGCGCCCGCACGATGGTCCGGTCGGTGGTCGAGCTGGCCCACCGGCTGGGTGCGCTGGTCGTGGCCGAGGGGGTCGAGACCGAGCAGGTCGCCGAGGAGGTCACCCGGCTGGGAGCCGACCTCGGTCAGGGCTGGCTGTTCGGGCGGCCGGCCTCCCGTTGGACGCCGTCCGCCCGCGTCGTCACGCGCTGAACGCAGGGCGTCCATCTCCGCAGCGTGCCCGCGATGCCCCGGTTGCACAGGGGCACGAGGACGTCTCCGGGGGGTCCGGAGTGCTCTGCGGTCCGGGCCCTTCGACCCGTTGCGGGATCAGTGCAGTCCCCATCCGGTGAGCACCGGCCGGCGGTGCTCGTGCCCGAGGATCCCGTAGGAGCCGGCCGGCAGTGCGAGCAGGGCGCCGGCGGCCGGCTCGAGGCGCAGCCAGCGGGCCGTCAGCACCCGCAGCACGTGCCCGTGCGCGACCAGTACGACGTCACCGTCGGGCAGGACCTCCCGGGCGCGCTCCAGCACCCGGTCCACCCGCACGCCGACGTCGGCCAGCGTCTCGCCGGGGGTGTCCCCGGCGATCGTGCCGTCGACCCAGATCGACCACACCCGGCCGAGTTCCTCGCTGATCGCCGCGGTGGTGCGGCCCTCGTAGCCGCCGTAGTCCATCTCGACGAGGTCCTCGTCGGTGCCGGTCACAGCGAGCCCGGCCAGCTCGGCGGTACGGCGCGCCCGGAGACGGGGGCTGACCCACACCGCCGCGAACTCCCGCCCGCGGAAGGTGTCGGCCAGCCGGCGGGCCTGCGCTTCGCCCTCGGGCAGGAGCGGCAGGTCGGTCACGCTGGTGTGCTGCCCGCTGAGGCTCCACTCCGTCTGGCCGTGGCGCAGTACGACGATCTCGCCCATCGGGCCATCCTCCCTCTCCCCGGCGGTCCATCCTGGGCATGCAACCCGGGGTGTCCGCAGAGGGCCGGTCCGCGCTCCCGCGGAAGCGCCGCCGTCAGCGCCAGCGCCGCAGGGTCCCGAGCCGCCCCGTGTGGCGCGCCGGGCGGTCGTCGGCCCGCCGGGTGCCACGCACCTGGTGCAGGACTCCGGAGCGACGGGCCGGGGGCACCGGCTCGGCCGGGAACAGGGGCAGGAGCCGGTTCGCGGCCGGCCGGACCGGGTCCTCCCCGGCCAGTGGCCCGTCGAGCTCCAGCCGGTCGGCCAGGCCGGCGGCCCGCACCAGCCGACGCGTGGCGGCCGGGGCCCCGACCACCCGGCACGAGCGTCCCGCCGGCGACAGCGCGTCGGTGAAGCGGGTCAGGGCGTACAGCGCCGAGCAGTCCCGGAACCGGGTACCGGCGACGTCGACGACGACCCGGCCGGTGCCGAGGCCGGCGGCCTCCTCCAGCGCGCTGGTCAGGCGACCGACGGTCGAGACGTCGGCGTCGCCGACCACCCGGACGACGACCAGATCGGGTGCGGGGACGAGGGCGACTCGCAGGTGCGGCACGGGTACTCCGGCGGGGTGTGCAGCGACCGCCTCTGGCTCCAGCGGCTGCCCGCGACGCTAGCCCCGACGGGACGCCGTCACAACACGGAGTCCTCGATCGACTGCGCAGCGCTCAGGCGTGTCGCCGGCGACCCGCCGCGACGACGCCGCCCCGCACGCGGCACCATGGCGGCGTGGACGCCGAGGACTTCCGCCACGTCAGGGACGCCGTCCGGCAGTTGGTCCGGGAGGTCGTCGTGCCGCTCGAGGAGCGGATCGAGGAGGAGGACCGCATCCCCGACGAGCTGCGCGCCCGCGCCGCCGACATGGGGCTGTTCGGTTACGCGCTGCCCGAGGAGCACGGCGGTCTGGGCGTCACGATGGCCGAGGACGTCGAGCTGGCCATGGAGTTCGGCTACACCACGCCGGCGTTCCGCTCCCTGTTCGGCACCAACAACGGGATCGCCGGCCAGGTGATCGCCCGGTTCGGCAGCGAGGAGCAGAAGAAGGCGTACCTGCCCCGGCTGGCCTCGGGCGAGCTGATCGGCTCCTTCGCCCTGACCGAGGCCGAGGCGGGCTCCGACCCCGCCGGACTGCGCACCACCGCCCGCCGGGACGGTGACGGCTGGGTGCTCAACGGCGTCAAGCGCTACATCACCAACGCCCCGCTGGCCGACCTGTTCGTCGTGTTCGCCCGGAGCGACCCCGAGGAGCGCGGCGGCCGGGGCATCTCCAGCTTCGTCGTCGACGCTGCCACGCCCGGGCTCACCGTCGGACCGCACGACCGCAAGATGGGGCAGTCCGGCGCCTGGACGGCGGAGGTGTTCCTCGACGACGTGCGGGTGCCGGCAGGCGCGCTGGTCGGTGAGGAGGGGCGCGGCTACGCGAAGGCGCTGACCGTGCTGTCCCGCGGCCGGTTGCACATCGCCGCGCTGAGCGTCGGCATGGCCCAGCGGGTGCTCGACGAGTCGGTCGGCTACGCCGCCACCGCCCAGCAGGGCGGTGCCCCGATCGGCCGGTTCCAGCTGGTCCAGGCGCACCTGGCTGACATGCACGCCGAGCTCCTGGCCGGGCGGAGCCTGGTCCGCGACGTGGCCGCCCGCTACGACACCGGCGAGGACACCTCCCTCGGGCCGTCGTCGGCCAAGCTGTTCTGCACCGAGATGGTCGGCCGCGCCGTCGACCGCGCGGTCCAGGTGCACGGCGGCCTCGGCTACCTGCGCAGCACGCCGGTCGAGCGCTTCTACCGCGACGCCCGTCTCCTCCGGCTCTACGAGGGCACCAGCGAGGTGCAGCGCGTGATCATCGGCGGCGGGCTCCTGCGCGACGCCGGCATGCCGCGTGCCTGAGGCGGATGCGCGGGCCGCCCGGCGGGAGGTCGTGGGCGAGCTCGGTGCGGCGCTGCGCGAGCTGGTCGACGCCGCCGTCCGCACCGAGGTGCCGGGCGAGGAGCTCGCCGCCGTCGCCGCGGCCGCCCGTGGCCTGGCCGACCGCCTGCGCGCGGAGGCGCGGGACGTGCACGAGGTCGCCTCCGTCGACGACCCCGACCTGGGCGAGCGCTGGTACAGCCCGGTCTACGGCCCCGGCAGCCCCGTCGCGCCGCCGTTGGTGGCGACGAGCACGCCCGACGGGCGGGCCACCGGCCGGGTCACCGTCGGCAAGCCGCACGAGGGGCCGCCCGGACTGGTGCACGGCGGCGTCGTCGCGACCCTGCTCGACCACGTGCTGGCCCGGGCCGTGCGCGCGGCCGGCCGCGGCGGCCTGACCGCCACGCTGACCGTCAGCTACCGCCGGCCGGTGCCGCTCGGCATCCCGCTGGTGCTCACGGCGGAGGCGGGGGAGGCCGACGGGCGGCGCACGACGGCGACCGCCCGGCTGGCCGCCGAGGACGACCCGGGCACGGTGCTCGCCGAGGCCGACGGCCTGTTCGTGGCCATGCGGCCGGAGCGCGCGGCGACGGTGTTCGGGTCGACCGGACGGTCGGCCGGCGCCTGGACCGCCCGCGGCGACTAGCGAGGGTCCGGCGACGGTCGCCCCGAAGGCGGCCTCAGGGACAGTTCGCTCGTGATGACCAGGGCCGCCCTGCTGCCCGGGGTGGTGGTCGGTGCCATGTCACGCCGTTACCTCCCGGCCCACCTTCGTCCGGCGGACGTGCTCGCCGTGAGCTCGGCTTCCGGCCATTGTCCTGCTCGTTCGGTCCTTGATGGGGTGACCGATGAGTCCCAGCAACAGCAGGAGTCAGACCCCCATGCCCAAGGTCACCGCACACCTGTCCATCTCGCTCGACGGCTACGTCGCTGGCCCCCGCCAGACCCGGGAGGAGCCACTCGGCGTTCTCGGCGAGGACCTGCACCTCTGGCATCTCGGCCAGACCGACAACGACGTCGACCACGCGATGACTGCGCGGATCCTCGCGCCGCGCGGCGCCTACGTGATGGGGCGCAACATGTACGCCCCCGATCGTGGTGAGTGGGCCGACGCCGCCGGTGGGGAGATGTGGCGCGGCTGGTGGGGCGAGGACCCGCCGTACCACGCGCCGGTTTTCGTGCTGACCCACTACCCGCACGACCCGGTCGAGATGGAGGGCGGCACCACCTTCCACTTCGTCACCAGCTTCGAGGAGGCGATGGAGCGCGCAGTCGAGGCGGCGGGCGATGACACGGTCACCATCGCCGGAGGAGCGAGTGCGGTCCGGCAGGGCTTCGAGGCGGGCGTGATCGACGAGATCATGCTCAGCCACGCGCCGATCGTGCTCGGCGGCGGCGAGTCGCCGTTCGCGGGCCTCGCCAACCTCCGGCTGAAGCCGATCGAGGTGCACGCGTCGCCGAACGCGACGCACATCGTCTACTCGACGCGGGACGTGGGAGACACCTCCTAGTCTAGCTAGTGCCGCGGCTGCCAACCTTTGCCCGGTGCAGGACCGGTTCTCGGCTGGGGCGGTGCCGG
>NZ_JALPKQ010000041.1:0-51374 GCF_051383655.1 Geodermatophilus sp. CPCC 205761 | reverse complement strand
CGGCGTAGTACGCGGCGTACAGGCCCGCCGGGCCGGCCCCGACGACGAGCAGGTCGACCTCGATGTCCCGCCCTCCGGCGGTCGGCACGGGGGCCGGGGGCAGGGTGTGGGTGGCCGTCATGTGCCGGCGTCCTCTCGTCGTCGCTCGGAGCCGCGGGTGCGGCGCCGGTCGGGCTCGTGGTGGGGGCGGGGTCAGCCGGCGCCCAGGCGCCCGGTGGTGGCCGCGCCGTCCGCGGCCCGGACGCCGTCGAAGTAGCGGGCCGCGACCTCGGGCGAGGGCGCGACGAACGTCGCCGATGCCTCGACCAGCGGCAGGTCCGGCGCCGCCTCCGTGGTGATCCCGCCGACGGCGGTCGTGCGCCGGCCGTCGACGGCGGACACCCGCCCGGTCAGCCGCAGTGGTGTGTACAGCGGCACCGGGCGCCGGTAGCGCAGCTGGAGGTCGATCGTCATCCCCCAGCGGCCGGCGACGATCGCCGCCTGCCCGAGGACCTGGTCCATGAGCAGCGCCGCGATGCCGCCGTGCAGGTACGTCGGTGGGCCCTCGTACACCCGGCCCAATCGAGGGCGGGCCAGGACGGCGCCGTCGGCGACCTCCCACTGCAGGGGTACGGCCATGCCGTTGCCGGCACCGACGACCGGGTTGAACACCTTGACGTTGCGTGCCATGTCGTCCAGCGGCGAGAGCTCCGTCGGCGGTCGCTGAGCCGAGGCCAGCACGGCGGTCGCCGCCCGGACGCCGACCGCGGCCGCCCTCAGCTCGGCGGCGGTGGCCGTCGTGCAGACCGCGGCCTCCAGCGCCTGCCGGACGGCGTCTCCGAGGTCGGCGACGGCGGCGGGGAGCTCGGGGTCGAGGCCCTCCCGCTCCCCGCTCACGCGGAGCCCAGGCGCGCGGCAAGGTCCCGGAGCACGGCGGCGGCCTCCTCGGCCATCGCGGGCACGAACTCCGCCACGTCGACCAGGTCGGTGATGGCGGAGGCCACCTGGCCGGTGAGGACCAGCCCGTCCCGCACGTCGCCGTCGGTCTGGGCGCGCTGCATCGACTCGATCTTCCAGCGGGTGAGCTCGACGGCGTCGACCTCGCCATCGGAGCCGTGCCCTCGCCCGAGCAACTGCTCCGACGCGGGGTTCCGGAGCCCGCGGCAGGGGCCGTAGACGCCGTCGAAGGCGACGTCGTCGCCCTCCTGGGCGTCCAGGAGCGCCTGCAGGTAGGCCGGGTGCCAGTCGCTGTTCTGGTGGCTGGTGATGAAGCGGGTGCCCATGGCCACGCCGTCAGCGCCCATGGCGAGCGCTGCGGCCAGCCCCCGGCCGTCGCGGGCGCCGCCGGTCAGCAGGACCGGGACGTCGACGGCCTCGGTGACGCTGGGCACGAGCACGAAGGTGTGCACGGCCTTGCTCGGGGCGTGACCACCCATCTCGAAACCCGCAGCGATCACCACGTCCACGCCCGCCTCGGCGGACCGCACGGCCTGCCGGGTGCTGCCGACCTTGTGCTGGTGGACCATCCCGGCGTCCTTGATGCGGGGGATGTAGGCGCCGGGGAAGCCGGCCGAGGTGGTGAGCACGCGCAGCTGCGCGGCCAGCCCCGCATCCGCCTCCCGGGCTGCCAGCACCGTGCGGACGTACACGTCGGTGAAGGGCAGCACCTCGCCCTTCCCGTCGACGCCGACCGGGATGTTCACCGCGAAAGGCCGATCGGTGAGCGCGGCGCACTCCTCGATGTGCTCGCGGAAGGTGCGCGCCCCCGCGTCGAGGTCGACCGGCATCCCGGGCATGCTCACCGTCCCCAGGCCGCCCGCCGCCGAGACGGCGGCCGCCAGCTTGGGCGTCCGGAAGGGCCCCAGCCCCTCCTGGACGATCGGGTGCTCGATGCCCACCAGGTCGGTGTAGCGGTTGCTGATCGGACCCACGGCGCCTCCTCGGTCTCCGGACGTTCTACACGTTCGGAGAGAGGGTACCCACGAGTGTCAACCAAAGACCAGCCGCGAGCAGCCCCGGGAGGTCACCCCACGGCCCCGGTGCCGTGCTCGGCGAGCACTCGCGCAGACCGGGCTCCCCGCCACCGGACACGCAGCCAGCCGACGAGGAGGACGGCGGCCCCGGGGAGCGTCGCCACCAGGGTCATCACGCCGAAGGCGGTGGCGACGGCCGTCCCCGGACCGGCACCCCACCCTGCAGCCGCGAAGACCCAGGCCGCGACACCTTCGCGCGGGCCCCATCCCGCGACGTTGAGGGGCACCGCGGCGGCCAGCAGGACGATCAACGCCAGCGGGAGCAACTGCAGCGGGGGAGCGTGCACCCCGGCGGCGCGCGCAGCGAGGAGGAACGTGCCCAGGAGCCCCCCGACGACGAGGAGCGAGGCGAGCAGGACGGCCGGCCAGGTGGACGGCTGCAGCACCGCCCGGCGGATCTCGGCGGCGGTCCCCCGCAGCGCCCGCCCCAGGCGGGCGCTGCGCCCCGCCACCCCGCGGCCGGTGACCAGCACGGCGGCCCCGGCGGCGGCGCCCGCCAGCGCGACCAGCGGGACCGCCCCCTGCACCGGCGAGGGGAGGGCCAGGAGCACCAGGAGCGCCAGCACCACCTGGACCGCCTGTCCCGCGGCTCGCTCCCAGACGACGGCGCGCACCCCGAGGCCGAGGTCACCGGCGCCGACGCCGTGCCGCACGCCCCGGTGGACGTCTCCGAGCACCCCGCCGGGCAGCGTGCAGTTGAGGAACTGCGAGCGGTAGTAGGCGGCGGTGGCCGCGGGCAGCGCCAGGTCGAGCCCCAGCGCCCGGGCCACGACCCGCCAGCGCCACGCCGAGCAGACCGTCGTGACCGCGCCGATCGCCGTCGCGGCGAGCAGCGTGCCGGGGTCGAGCCCGCGGAGGCCGTCCAGGAACGGGTCCGCCCCCAGCTTCCGGAGGAGGACGGCGAGGAGCACGGCAACGCCCAGCAGGCGTGTCGCCGTCCACGCACGTCGCCTCACGACCGGTCGGCCTCCGTCCGTCTCACCACTCAGTACGGAGCGGCGGCCGCTCCCGTTCAGCACCGACGGCGGACAGCACGGTCCTGATCCGCCGGCCGGTCGTCCGCCAGTCCGGGAGGGTCTCCCGGCGTCGCAGGGCCGCCCGCCGGAGACGGCAGCGCACCTCGGCGTCGGTGAGCCAGCGAGCGAGAGCGGCCGCGAGGGCGTCGCTGTCGTCGGGCGGCACGAGGAGGCCGGGCACGCCGGATGCCGTGCGTCCCACGGCCTCGGGGACTCCGCCGACCTCCGCCGCGATCACCGGCAGGCCGGTGGCCAGCGCCTCGGTGATCGCCATGCCGTACGTCTCCGTCCGCGACGGCACGACGAGCACGTCGGCGCCGCGGTACTCGAGCAGCAGCGCTGCCCCGGTGCGCGGTCCCGGGATCCGCACGCGGTCGGCGATCCCCGCGTCGCCGGCCTGCCGTTGCAGCGACGCGACGAAGAGCGGGTCGCGGTCCAGCGGGCCGACGAGGGTGCAGCGCCAGGGCAGGCCGGCCGTTCGGGCCAGCGCCGCCAGCAGCAGGTCCTGGCCCTTGTGCGGCGCGAGCGCCCCGACGCACAGGAGCCGTCCCCCGCCGGCCGTCCCTGGGCTGGCGGGTGCCGTCCCGGCGCCCGGGTGGGCGACGTGCACGCGGGCAGGTGACAGCGCGTACCGGTCGAGCAGCTGCTCGCGGGTCCAGGCGCTGGTGGTGACGACGGCCCGCGCGGCGGCGAGGACGGCCAGCTCGTCGCGTTCGTCGACGGCGTCGCCGCCGAAGACCATGTGCACCAGGACGACGAGCCGCAGCCGCCCCGACCGCGGCACGAGCACGGTGCGGGCCGCGGAGGCGATCAGTCCGTCGACGAGGACCAGGTCCCCGGCCGGCAGGGCGTCGAGCGACCGCGCCAGGGCGTCCAGCGCTGCGGCGTCGGGTCGCGGCCAGGAGCCCGGAGCGGCGATCTCGACCACGGTCCAGCCGGCGTTCCGGAGGTCGTCGCAGACCTCCCGGTCGTAGCGGTTGCCGCCGCTCACCCGCGCGGGGTCGTCGATCCCGTCCGGGACGACGACGTGGACCCGGTCGACGGCGGGGTGGACCGCGCGGCCGCTCCGGTCGGGCCCGCCCACGGACGCCCTCGTCACCGTGGCGGGCGGGGCACGGTGAAGGCGTCCAGGAACCGGTCGCGGAAGGCGTCCATGCGCCACACCGGAGCGGTCGGGCCCGGCAGCAGCCCGTCCTCCCAGCGCCAGGGAGCGATGCGGTCCAGCACCGCGGGGTCGGAGGCGACCACGGAGACGGGCACGTGGTGGCTGGCGTCGGGGCCGCTGACCGTCGTGGCGGGTTGGTGGTCACCGAGCAGGACGAGGACGAGGTCGTCGTCGCGCAGGTTCACGACCCAGGAGATCAGGGCCTCCAGGGAGTACTCGATGGACTGCCCGTAGAGCCGGCGGAGCGTGTCAGGGTCGCGCAGGGCCTCGTCGGGCGACAACCCCCGCGCGGGCATGGGGTCGAAGACGGTGCCGTCGCCGAGCTGGTCCCAGGGCACCATCGTCGGCAGCGGGGTCCACGGGTGGTGCGAGGAGACGAGGTTGATCTCGGCCATCACGGGAGGGTGCCCGGGGCCGAGTTCGAGCTGCTGGAAGGCCGCCAGCGTGTACTGGTCGGGCATCGGGGCGAAGCTGAACGCGGGGCCCCGGTAGCCGAGGCTGTGCCGGTCGTAGAGCTGGTCGTAGTGGTAGAAGGACGTGCCCTGCGGCCACGGCTGGTCGTTGGCGGGAGCGACGTTGACCGTGCGCCAGCCCGCCTCGCCGAAGGCGGCACTGAGGGTGACCCGGTCGCTGGCCATCAGCTGGTCGTAGCGCGGTTGACTGTCGATCCACAGTCCGGACTGCAGGGTCGAGTGGGCGAGCCAGCTGTAGCCGCCGAAGGTGGGGGAGTCGAGGAAGGCGCTGCGCGCCTCGAGTCCGGCCCGGGCCAGCCGGGTGGTGCCGCTGCGCAGGACGGCGGCGACGCCGGGAGCGACGACGGAGTCCTGCACGGCGACCTGCCCGTAGCTCTCGATGAAGGCCACGACGACGTCCTTGCCCTGCAGGCCGGCCAGCAGCTCCGAAGTGACCCGGCCCGCAGCCGGGTCGACCGACCGGCTGGCCGCCTCGAAGCGCTGCTGGTCCCGCACGGCCTCCTCGACGTCACGGCCGTGCGCGATGGCCAGCCCGGCGGTGCTGGTCGAGGCGACCGGGCCCGCCGGGACGAGTTCCAGCGACAGGGCGGCGCAGACCGCCCACACAACGCCCAGGACGGCGAGTCCGCGAGCCGAGCGGCGGCGGTGCCGGGCGGTCACGCTGCTGACCCGGAGCGTCGACCCGACGACGACCGCGACCACCAGCGCGAGGGCGAGCCCGGCCAGGACGAGGACGACGGTGGCGGCGGTGGCTCCGATCGAGTCGCGCACCACCCCGATCGCCGGTCCGAGGAAGCCCCGGTCGAGCACCGGGTTGAACGGGCGGCCGAGCTGCTCGTGGAAACCCAGGTCGAGGAGCTTGACGATGGTGAGCAGGCCCAGCGCGACCCCGGCCGCCGTCGCCAGGACCCGTCTCGGCCGGGGCGGCAGCAGCAGCCCGATCGCGACCAGGCCCAGTCCCTCCAGCGGGATGCGGGCGAACGCGGCCGGGGTGAGCTGGTCGAGACGGGTCGGAGCGACGAGGACGGCCCAGACGACCGCGGCCGCGACCAGCGCGGTGGTGAGCCGCAGGGCCTGACGGGTGCGCCGGCCGGCGCCGGTGCGGTACAGCCAGACGATGCTGCGGCCGAACGACTCGGCCAGCAGCACCAGCGCGACGCCGACCGCGATCATGCCGACCGGGCGGGGCGGCACCCCGGATGCCGCGGCGGTGAGGACGATGCCCTGCACGGCGGCGACGACCTTGCCCCAGTACCGGGGCGGCAGCGGGGCGGCCAGCCACCGGACCGCCCATCCCGCGACCAGCAGCACGTAGCGGGCGACGCCGATGGCCAGCACCCAGCCGCCGTAGTCCCGGGACACCGCGACGCTCAGCACCAGGATCAGGAAGGCGTCGACCTCGCCGTCGAAGCGGGCTCCCAGCGGTGTGGCGGTTCCCGTGCGTCGCGCCACCTGCCCGTCCACGGTGTCCAGGGCGAGCGCCACGGACGCGAGGAGGACCAGCGCGGGAACGTGCAGCGGCCGGACGAAGGCGTCGGCGACGAGCCCCGCGACCCCGGCGCTCAGCAGCGCCCGGCTCAGGGTGACCCAGTCCGGCGGGAGGATCGCCGGCCGTCCGCTGCGGACCCGAGCGCCGACCAGCAGCGCGGTCGCCCCCCAGCCGGCAGCCAGTCCGGCGACCCAGCCGGCCGGGCCGAGGCCGGCAGTCAGGGCGAGGGCTCCGAGCAGGGCCGGCGTGGCCACGGCCCCGACGATCGCGGCGAGTCGAACCGTACGCACGGCGCCCTCCGCAACGACCTGTCGGTCTCTCGCACTGCACTACGGATCTGCGGTCGCGTCGGTTCAACCGGCGACCACGCTGTTCACGGCACTACCCGGCGACCGGCCCGTGAAGTCGAGCTGATGAGCGATGTACAGCAGCTCGCCGGCGGCCACCTGGCGGCGGCGGACCGCCAGCCAGTCGGCCAGGGCGTCGGGCTCCACCCGGTCGGTCAGCTCATCCTGGATCGTCTGCAGGATGCTCTCCAGGAAGGATGCCTCGCCGTCGGGATACGTGCCGTCCGGGCGCGCGTGCACGACCCAGTCGGACGAGCCCGATGCCAGCGGTGGCGCTCCGGTGGCGCACAGGTGGCCGAAGAGATGGCGACCCGTCCGGCTCTCCCCCGCGGGCCGGCCGTAGCGGACGCGCTCCTCCATGCTGCGGTGGTAGGCGCCCAGGACCTCGTCGTCGCGGGGGTGGTCCGGCTGGAAGATGCTCTCGCCGTCGAAGTTGATCGTGAACCAGTAGACGCCGCCCGGGACCAGCAGCCGGAAGAGCGCGGGCAGGACGGCCGGCACGTCCACGAGATCCAGGAACGCGTTGGCGATCACGACCTCGACCTCCTCCCCGTGCCCGGCCTCGAGGTAGTCGCCCAGCTCGGCTTCCACCAGGCGCACGCGCAGATCGCCCAGGCGCACCCCGTCCGGCAGCGGTTCGGTGGGCAGGCCCCGGGCGGTCGCCCACTCGCCGAGCCACGCGCGGGAATCCCGCAACAGCCGGCGATCGACGTCCAGCAGGGTGTACTCCCCGACGGTCACGACCTGCCACTCCAGCAGGCGGGCCACCATCGTCCCCAGACCGGCGCCGACCTCCAGGACCCGCGCTGGGCCCGGCGGCATCAGGCGGCACAGTTCGGCCAGCACGTGGCGGTTGAGCGCCCGGTCGTCCACGCTCTTCTTCGCCGCCAGGTAGCCGGTGTAGGTGTGGCTCATCGCTTCTCGGCCACCAGCGCGAACTTGCGGACCCGCCCGCAGCCCAGCCAGTCCGTCCACAGCTCGTGGGCCTCGATCAGCTCGGCCAGCGCCTGCGTCCCGATCTGGCGGGCGACCTCGGCCGAGTTCCCGCGCAACGCCTGCACCATCGCCGCCGCCGTCGCGCCATGGGAGGCACTGCACTGCTCCTGCGAGGTCACGGTCAACCCGAACTCGCCCAGCAGTGCCGTCAGCTCCGCCAGCTCGATGAGCCAGACGGTGTCGGCGTCGGGCATCCGGGCCCGTTCTCCCGGGGTGAGCGGCCGGCCCTCCTCGACGGTGAAGGCGAAGCGCCCGCCGGGCTCCAGCACCCGGGCCACCTCACCCACGAGGTCCCGCTTGTCGCGGAACGCGAGCATCGTCTCCAGCAGGAGGACGACCTCGAAGCGGCCGTCCGGCAGCGGCGGGAGGTGCGCCTGCTCGAAGCGGCACGGCAGGTGACCGGCCAGGCCCCGGGCGATGTCGACGGCGCTGTCGGAGTAGTCCAGGCCGAGGTACCGGCAGCCCAGCTCCGCCGCGATCAACCGGCCCGGGCCGCCCACCCCGCAACACAGGTCGAGCACCGACACGCCGGGGCCGACCCCGGCGCGGCGGGCGAGCTGCCGGATCTCGCCGGCCCGCATGAAGCTCTCCTGACCCACGTACTCGCCGGGGGGATAGGCGGCTTCCCTGGCCCGCTGCAGCGCGGCCAGGAACGGAGCGCGCTGGTCCTGTCTCACGGCGCGGCGCCCACGGCGTCGCCCGCCCGGTCGGCACGCGGACGCCGGCCATCGACTCGGTGTGGAGCTGCGCGCATACCGCCTCCGTCACTGCCTGTGCACGAGATCACGGATCGGCGGTGGCAGCGGTTCAGTCGCATCCGGCGGCGGGACCGGCGGATCACGTCGGTGCCTGGCCGAGCAGGGGCAGCACGTGGCCGAGGCCGCGCGGGCCGGTTGCGGCCGGGGGCGGCAGCAGCAGGACGAGGAGCCCGGCGGCAGCTGCCCCGCCGTCGGTCAGCGGGTTGTCGCCGACCATCAGGGTGACCGCTTCCTCGACGCCGAGCTGCGCACAGGCGGTGCGGAAGGTCCGGGGGTCGGGCTTGCAGGTGCCGGTGTCACAGGAGAGCACCACGGCGTCGACCCATCGGTCGAGCCCGAGGAGGGAGAGCGCCGGTCGGAGGTCGAAGCCGGTGTCGCTGAGGATCCCGACCGGGACGCCCCGTTCGTGCAGCCGGCGGAGGGTGGCCGTGGTGTCGGGAAAGGCCTCCCACGACCGGGGGTCGACGGTCAGCTCGTAGAGCGCGCTGCTGAGCCCGGGCGCCAGGTCGTCGGCTCCGCACCGCCGGTAGAGCTCGGTCCAGACGGCGCGGTGACCCTGCGGGGACAGGTCGCGGCCCTTCGCCAGCTCCTCCGGCGTGCCGGCGCCGGCCAGCACCCGGCGCCAGACCGCTGCGGCGGCCGCCGCCTCGACCTGGATCCCGAGTCGCTCGGCGGCGGTGCGGAGCAGTGCGCCGGGCTCGCCGCGCAGCCGGATGAGGGTGTCCCCGGCGTCGAAGAGCACGGCCCGCACCGCCCGGGGTGTCACAGCGCGGCTGTGTAGCCGCCGAACGCAACCGGGTCCTCCCAGACCCGCACGGCCAGCGTCGTCCCGGGCAGCCGGCCGAGCGCCGCGGTCAGCTCGCCGTGCACCCACCGGGCGAACACCTCGACGGTGACCGCCTCCTCGTCCGGCATGAGCAGGTCCAGGTCGGCGCCGTCGAGACGGGCTGCGGTGTCCTGCAGCGCCTGGTTCAGGACGTCGAGGTCGACGACCATGCCGCGCTCGTCGAGGTCGTCCCGGCGGGCGACGACGTCGAGCCTGTAGTCGTGGGAGTGACGTTCGCCCTCCGGCGGCGGCATGCCCGGCATGATGTGGAAGGCGCGCACCTCGACTGCGGTCCCGGTCTCGTACATGGCGCTATGGATAGCGCAGGTCGACGTGGAGGACATCCGGAACGCGGCGGTCCAGTGCGTCGTACGCGGCGGCGGCGTCGTCGAACTCCATCTCGGTCGTGGCCAGGGCCGAGAGGGGGAGGTCCCCGAGCAGTGCGGTGGCCATCTGACGACGGCGGGTGACGTCCCAGCGGTCCGAGAGCGTCGCCGGGATGGTCGACACCTGGCTGCTCCGGATGGTCAGCCGGCGCCGGTGGAACGCCCCGCCCAGGGGCAGGCACACCTCCTGCTGGCCGTACCACGAGCCGACGAGCGCAGTCCCCTCGTGCGCCAGCAGCTGCAGCGCGTCGGCGAGTGCGGTGGGAGCGCCGGAGAGCTCGAGGAGGAGGGGCACCCCGTCGGAGGGGAGCCGGGCCGGGAGCTCCTCCGGTGGCGCGGCGGGGACGCCGAGGGAGTCGGCGATGTCCCGTCGTTCGCGGAGCGGGTCGCTGGCCAGCACGTTCGCCCCGGCCCGCTGGAGGAGCAGCGCGGTGATGAGCCCGACAGCGCCGAGGCCGAGCACGGCCACGGTCTCGTGCGCCACGTGACCGGCGTCGAGGCTCAGCTGCAACCCCGTCTCCACGAGCGGGAACAGCGTCGCCGACCGTGGGTCCGCGCCGGCCGGGAGCACGACGACGTCGTCCTCGGACACCACGAACCGGTCCTGGTGCGGGTGGAACGCGAACACCAGCGTTCCGGGGGAGAGGGAGCCGGTCGAGCTCTCGACCCGGCCCACGCAGCTGTAGCCGTACGGGAACGGGTAGCGGAAGGTGCCGCCCAGCGACCCGATCCGTTCGTCGAGCGGGAGGTCGGGGTCCAGGAGCCCGCGGTAGCAGAGCAGCTCCGTGCCGCTGCTGATCCCCGAGCGCAGGGTGCGGACCAGCAGCTGGCCGGGACCGGGTGGCGGGACCTCGACCGAGGTCGTCCGCACCTGCCGGGGGGCGACGAACACCAGACGGCGAGCCTGCACTGCGGTCGACCTCCGCGTTCTCCGGGCGGCACCTGTCGGCCGCGCGACGGTAGCGTGCGGGCCCGATCCGTGCGAGCGAGGAGTCCGTCGATGACTGCTTCACCGTCAGAGGACGGGACGAGGCCCCGCGAGGTGGCGGTCGCCACCATCCCGACGTCGTACGGCGAGTTCCAGGCACGGGCGTTCGAGAGCCCGTCCGGACACGTGCACCTCGCCCTCGTCTGCGGCGACCTCGGGGACGGCGGATCGGTCCTGACCAGGCTGCACTCGGAGTGCCTCACCGGCGACGCGCTCGGGTCCCTGCGCTGCGACTGCGGCGTGCAGCTGCGGACCGCGCTGCGCACCGTCGCGGCCGAGGGCCGGGGCATCGTGCTGTACCTGAACGGGCACGAGGGCCGCGGCATCGGCCTGGTCAACAAGCTGCGGGCCTACGTCCAGCAGGACGCCGGCGCCGACACCGTCGAGGCCAACCTGCGGCTCGGCCTGGAGGCGGACCTGCGCGACTACGCGGACGCGGCCGCCGTCCTGGAGACCCTCGGCGTCCGGACCGTGCGACTGCTGTCCAACAACCCCGCGAAGCTGCACGGCCTGCGACGCAACGGGATCGCCGTGGAGTCCATCCGACCGCTGCGGACCGCCGCCCACCCGCGCAACCGCGCCTACCTGGAGACGAAACAGGCCCGGTTCGGGCACCTGCGTCCGGGCGGCACCGGGCTCGACGAGCTGCCGGCCGCCCCGGTGGACGTCGCTGATCTCCTCGGGTCGCTGCGCCCGCGTGCCGACCGCCCCCACGTCGTGCTGAAGTACGCCCAGACCCTCGACGGACGGATCGCCACGTACACCGGGGACGCGAAGTGGATCAGCGGCGAGCCGGAACGCCGGGTGGCCCACGCCATGCGGGCGGGCTGCGACGCGGTGCTCGTGGGGGCCGGCACCCTGCTGCAGGACGATCCTCAGCTCACCGTGCGCATGGTCCCCGGCGCGTCGCCGATGCGGGTGGTGCTCGACTCCACCCTGCGCACGCCGCCGACGGCCAAGGTGCTGTCGGACGACGCCGCCACACTGATCCTCTGCCGGCCCGATGCCGACCCGGCCCGCCGCCAGGAGCTGACGGCGGCGGGCGTCGTGGTGCGGGACGTGGCCGCGGGGCCCGACGGGTTGCAGATCGACCAGGTGCTGCACCTGCTGCGCTCGCTCGGGATCGCGTCCCTCCTCGTCGAGGGCGGGGGGCGGGTGATCACGTCCCTGCTCCGTGCCTCCGCCGTCGACCGGGTGGTGGTGTCGGTGTCACCGCGGATCATCGGTGCGGGTGTCGAGGCGGTGGGCCCGCTCGGGACCGCCCGCGTCGCCGAGGGCATCCGGCTGGTCAACCGGTCGGTGCACCTCGCCGGTGACGACATCCTGCTCGGGTTCGACGTCGCCGACGCACCGGCCGCCACCGTCCCCTGAGCGGGTCCGTGCGTCTCGAGATCCGCTCAACCGACTGCAGCGCCGAACCACCGGGGCAGGTGGTCGAGCAGCTCCCTCTGGTCCTCACCGACCCACGCCACGTGACCGTCCGGCCGCACCAGCGCCGCGGCGACGTCGAGTTCCTCGCTGACGTCGACGACGTGGTCGACCCGGTCGGCCCAGCCCGCCACCGAGAGCCGGCCGGTCTGGTCGAGCAGGAGTCCCCGGCCGCCGTGCATGAGCTCGTAGAGGCGCCCCCGCTCCAGCCTCACGTCGCGCAGCCGCCGGCCGAGCAGCTCGTGCGTCTCGCCGAGGTCGTATCGGACGCCGATGGCGGTGTTCTTCTCGACCAGGTACCGGTTGACCTCGTCGATGTCCATCAGCTCCGACAGCAGCCGGCGCACCGCCCGGGGACCCGGTTCGGTGGACAGCAGGTGCATGTGTGCGCGGGTGGTGTCCAGCACCTCGGCGGCCACCGGGTGCCGTTCGGTGTGGTAGCTGTCCAGCAGCCCCTCCGGTGCCCAGCCGTCGACCTCGGCGGCCAGTTTCCAGCCGAGGTTGAAGGCGTCCTGGATCCCGAGGTTGAGCCCCTGCCCGCCGGCCGGCGGGTGGATGTGCGCCGCGTCGCCGGCCAGCAGCACCCGGCCTGCCCGGTAGCGATCGGCCAACCGGGTGGCATCGCCGAACCGGGAGAGCCAGCGCGGTGAGTGCACGCCGAAGTCGGTGCCGGCGAACACCCGCAGCTGCTGCTTGACGTCGTCGAGGGTCGGCGTGACCGAGCGGTCCTCGACCACGCCCTCGGCGGGCACCAGCACGCGGTGCGCTCCCTCCCCGACGGGCGCCAGGCCGAACCGGAGTTCGGTCCTGCGGACCTCGGCCACGACCGCCGCCAGCTCCTCCGGAGGGACTGCCACCTCCATCTCACCCAGCAGCAGCTCGACCGTGGCGGGCTCCCCGGGGAAGGCGATCCCCGCCAGTTTGCGCACCACACTGCGGCCGCCGTCGCAGCCGACGAGGTGGTGCGAGCGCAGCTGCGTGCCGTCGGCCAGCTCGGCGGTCGCCGCGTGGTGGTCCTGGCTCAGCCCGACCACCTCGCAGCCGCGCCGGATCTCGACGCCGACCTCGAGGGCGTGCTCGGTCAACAGGCGCTCGACGACCGGCTGCGGGATGCCGAGGGTGTAGGGGTGCGCCGTGTCCAGCCGGGCCGGAGGCGGCTTGGCGATGCCGGCGAAACCGCCCAGCGGGTGCTTCGTGCCGAGCGCGAGGAACCGCTCCAGCAGACCCCGTTGATCCAGGACCTCGATGCTGCGCACGTGCAGACCGAGCGCGCGGATGGCCTCGGTCGGCTCCGTGTCCTTCTCCAGCACGACCACGTGCACGCCGTGCAGCCGCAACTCGCCGGCCAGCATCAGGCCGGTGGGTCCACCACCGACGACGGTCACGTCGAAGTCCACCGGTGTCTCCCTCCCTCGTCGCTCCGGCCGGGGACTCTGCTGCACAACCAGGGGCTTGCCGCAAGCCCCCGGGTGCGTGCGAACCTGCGGTGGGAGGGACGACGCTGCTCGGGCCCGCAAGAGCGCGGGTCATGGCAGCGGCCCGGAGCTGCGGGATCACTGTCCCGGGACGGTGAGGACCCGGACCAGGTCTCCCGGACGGCGCAGCCGCACCAGCGCGTCCGGCGTATCGGCCAGGCCCACCCGCTCGCTGACCAGGTCCTGCACGGGCAACCGCGGGCCGACCACGTCACTGACGGCGGCCCGGAAGTCGGGGTAGGTGAAGGCGCAGCTGCCGGTGAGGTGCAGCCCGCCGGCCACGAGCCCCAGCAGCTCGACCCGCGCCGTCTCGTCGGTCAGGGCGACTTCGACGCAGGTCCCGCCGGAGGCGAGGACGTCCAGTGACTCGGCGATCGCCCCGGGCGCGGCGGAGCACTCGAGGACGGCGTCGAAGCGGCGGCCGGTGCTCGCGACGTACTCGCGCACCGACGTCTCGCGGGTGTCGAGCACGACGTCGGCGCCGGCGGCCCGCGCGGCCGCCCGTCGTCCCGGCGACCGGCCCGCACCCACGACCAGGCTGACCCCGGCTCCCTTCAGGGCCATGACGGCGTTGAGGCCGATCGTGCCGACCCCGTAGACGAGCGCGGCGTCGCCGGGGCCGACACCGGCGAGGCCCACCGCGTGCGCCGCGACGGCCAGCGGCTCCGCGTGGGCGCCCCACTCCACCGGCACGTCCTCGGGCAGCGGCACGAGCTGGCCGGCCGGGACGGCGGCGAACTGGGCGTAGCCGCCCGGCGCGGTGATCCCGAGGTTCGGCAGGTGGCAGCGGAAGGGCAGCCCGCGGCGACACTCCCGGCAGGTGCCGCAGGAGCCGAGGGGGTTCACCGAGACGGGCTGACCGACCCGCCAGCCGGAGGCCTGGCCACCCACCTCGACGATGCGCCCGCCGAACTCGTGGCCGAGGATCTGCCCCTCCACGGTCAGCCCGCGCTCGACGGCGTGGACGTCCGAGCCGCAGAGCCCGCAGGCGGCCACCTCGACCACCACGCCGTCGGGAGCGGGCACCGGGTCGGGGACCTCGGCGACCTCGGTGCCGCCCGGGACGCAGACGACAGCCTTCACCGTGGCGCCGCCGTCGTCGTCACTCGAGCCGGGCGCGGGCCTTCGCGGCCACGGCGGGCACGGTCAGGCCGTAGTGCTGGTACAGCTCGGCCGGGACGCCGACCGCGAGGTCCTCGTCCGGCAGTGTCACGCTGCCGAGCCGGGCGGTGACACCGGCCCGCCCCACCGCCTCGGCCACCGAAGCGGTCAGCCCGCCGATGGCGTCGTGGTCCTGTGCGGACTCGCATCGAGTCTCCTCCGCTGACGGTGTGACGCCGGCCACCTCCGGTCGTCACCGACAGGATGGTCGCCCCGAGTTCTCCACCGGGGGGACGGGCAGCGACGCCGACGAAGCGCTGACGGCCGCGGGGCCGAGGGGTCAGGCGCTGTCGGCGTCCACGGGTTCGTCCGGCGCGTCATCGACCTCCAGCTCGCGAACGCGGGCGAGGAGCCGGCGCAGCAGCTGGTTCAGCTGGGTGACCTCCTGCGCCGACAGGTCGGCGAGGATGATCTCCTGGCCGCGCATCGAGATCGGCAGCATCGCGTCGTGCATCTGGGTGCCGTCGGCCGTCAGGTACAGGTGCCGGGACCGGCCGGTGTCCTCGGCCTGCACGATGAGCCCGCGCGCGGTGAGCACGTTCACGCTCTTGGAGACGATCGCCTTGTTCATCGCGATGAACTCGGAGATCTCGCTTGCGGTCACGCCCGGCCGGACGCCGATGGCGGCGATGACGCGCCAGTCGTTGGTGCCCAGTCCGAACCGGGAGCGCAGCGCGCGCGATTCGCGATACACGAGGCTGTTCGAGAGGAGGGACAGCAGGCGCGGGGTGAAGTTCTCGCTGTCGATCACGGTCGGCATGGGGGTGCGGACGGCTTCGGGCGGCAGCTCCATCGTCGAGTCCTTCATCGGGGCGGCATGAGGCGTTGCCTCGAGTCTCGCGGACCCGGCCTCCCGTCGTCCGCGGGACCGGCGGGGGAACACCCGCCGGCCCCGCGGACGGCGTCGCTCAGGCCGATGCCTCGGCCTGAGCGGTGGAGTCCGCAGGGTGCGCGATCGAGCGGGTGTCCTGGAAGGCGCGGACGCCCTCGATGCCCTGCTCGCGGCCCATGCCCGAGGCCTTCATGCCGCCGAAGGGCGCGCGCAGGTCGAGCCGCGCGGCGCCGTGGTCGTTGACCCACACGTAGCCGCACTCCAGCTGGCCGCCGAGCCGGGTGGCGGTGTCGGTGTCCGCGGTCCACACCGAGGCGCACAGGCCGGCCCACGTGTCGTTGGCCAGCCGTACGGCCTCGGCGTCGTCGTCGAACGGGATCACCGGGATCACCGGTCCGAACTGCTCCTGGGTCACCACACGCAGCGACGGGTCGGGGTCCACCACGATGGCCGGACGCAGGAAGTTCCCGCCGGCGAGCTCGCCCTCGGGCAGCCGGCCGAACTCCAGCACCGTCGCGCCGGAGGCCTTCGCCTCCTCGATGATCTCCGAGACGAATGCCTTCTGCGCGGGCTGGTGGAGGGGGCCCATGGTGGTGCCCTCGGCGAGGCCGTGGCCGAGGACGACCTTCTCCAGCCGCGCGGTCAGCCCGGACACGAGCTCGTCCTTCCGCGACCGGTGCACGTACACCCGCTTGGCGTTCATGCAGATCTGGCCCGTGGTGTCGAAGATGGCCCCGAACAGCCGGTCCAGGTGGTCGTCGTCGAGGACGGCGTCCTCGCGGACGATCGCGGCGTCGTTGCCGCCCAGCTCCAGGGTGACCCGGGTGAGGCTGCGCGCGGCCATCTCCATGATCCGCTTGCCGCCGTTGACGCTGCCGGTGAAACAGACCTTCGCGACGTCGGGGTTGTCGATCAGGCCGGCCATCTCGCTGTCCCGGCCGGTCACCACGTTGAGCACGCCCGGGGGGAGCTTCTCGGCGACGCGCTGCACCAGGCGCGTGGTCGCCAGCGGCGTCGACGGCGGGGGCTTGACGATCACCGTGTTCCCGGCCAGCAGCGCGTGCGGCAGCGACGCGGCGAGGATCGCGATCGGCCAGTTGAACGGCACGATCACCGTCACCACACCGATGGGCTGGTAGGCGACGGTGGTCTCGACCGCGATCCCCGGGGCGGGCGGCAGCACCTTCGTCTGCTCCACCTCGTCGGCGAGCGAGAGCGCGAGCTGCCACCGGATCTCGAAGACCAGCGCGTCGATCCAGGACTCCATGCGGATCTTGCCGTTCTCCAGGGAGAGGATCCGCGCGTCCTCGTCGCGCTCGTCGGCGATGCCCTCGATGGCGGCGGCCATCCGGGCCGCCCGCTCCGAGGCGGACAGGGCCGCCCACGCCGGGTAGGCCGACCTGGCCGCCGCCACGGCGTCCGCGACGTCCTCCTCGGTCGCCGCGGCCGCGTGACCGACGACCACGCCGGGCTTGGCCGGGTCGACGACCTCGAGCGTGTCCGTCGTCGATCGCTCCTGCCCGCCGATGTAGAGCCCCGTCGTCACCGGAGCCGTCGTGTTGACCGTGCTCGTCATGCGGATCGCCACCTCTGTGTGTGTTCCGTCTGCCGCGGGTACCGGATGGCACCGTGGCCCTGCGCAGTCCGCGCCGGGAGGCCGGTTGGTGCCCCGGGGCGGGTCGGTCGAGGTCACGCACCAGCGAGTCGGTGACCGGGAGAAGCCCCCGTCGTCCGGGGCGGTGCGTGACCTGGGGGCGCCGTTCGCCGTCCCCTCGGGGGCCGCCGGCGCTGCCATGAGTATGGGCGGATCGGCGTTCACATGTAAACCGACTCAGGTGTTTACATGTAAATCGGGAGTCGCTACTGTGGCGCCCGTCACCAGCACCGCGGGCACCGGCCCGGGGCGGATGACCAGTCGAGGCAACGAGAACGACCGGCCGTGTCCGGTTCTCACTCGCATCACACGTGGAGGTACCAGTGAAGGACGATGCCGTCTGGCTGGAGGGCGAGCGCCCCTCCGTCGAGGAGCTGGAGGAGCGGGCCTACGAGCTCCGGTCCAAGCTGCTCCACCTGTGCGGCACCTACGAGGGCGCCGTGCACATCGGTGGTGACCTCTCCGCCGCGGACATCTTCACCGCGCTCTTCCACTACGGGCTGCGCGTGGACCCGCACGACATCAGCAACCCGCGCCGCGACCGGTTCCTGCTGAGCAAGGGGCACGCGGCGGTGTGCATGTACATCGCCATGTCGATGCGCGGCTTCTTCTCCTACGAGGGGATCGTCGACACCTACGGGCAGCTCGACAGCGCCTACGGCATGCACCCGTGCAAGGTGCAGCTGCCCGGCGTCGAGGCGTCCACCGGCTCGCTCGGGCACGGCCTCCCGCTCGCGGTGGGCATGGCGCTCAGCGGCCGGCACCGCGGCGAGGACCACCGCGTCGTCTGCCTGCTCGGCGACGGCGAGACCGGCGAGGGCTCCGTCTGGGAGGCCGCGATGGCCGCCCGCAGCAACGAGCTCGGCAATCTGGTGGCCTTCGTCGACCGGAACCGCCAGCTCATGACCAGCCACGCGGAGGAGCGCATCGCCTTCGAGCCCTACCCCGACAAGTGGCGGGCCTTCGGCTGGAACGTCGTCGAGATCGACGGCCACGACATGGCCTCCCTCGTCAAGGCCATCGACGACCTGCCGTCGCCCGACAGCGACCGCCCGACGGTGGTCATCTGCGAGACGGTCAAGGGCAAGGGCGTGGACTTCATGGAGCGCAATCTCGCCTGGCACGCCGGCTCCCTCGGCGCCGAGGACCTCAAGCGAGCACTGGCCGCCCTCGAGGCGTCACGAGAGAAGGAGACGGTCTGATGCCGGTCACGTTCACGTTCGGCGAGATGCTGTCGGCCCGGTCGGTGATCGGGTCCACCCTGGCCGAGCTCGGCAAGACCCACGACAACCTGTGGGTGCTCACTCCCGACATCGGCGCGACGCTGGTGGAGTTCCAGGACACGTTCCCGGACCGCTTCCTCGACGTCGGCCTCGCGGAGCAGGTGTGCGTCGGCATCGCCGCCGGCCTCGCCTACGACGGCAACATCCCGGTCGTGTCCGGCATGCTGCCCTTCCTGAGCATGCGGGCCCTGGAGCAGATCCGCACCGACGTCTGCTACCCCAATCTGCCGGTCAAGATCATCGGGACGCACGGCGGTCTGGTGGGCAACGGCGGGTCGACCCACTACGCGGTCGAGGACCTCGCCCTCATGTGTGCCCTCACCAACATGACCGTCACCTCGATCGGTGACCCCGCGATGGTCGGCGAGATCCTGCGCCAGTCGATGACCATGCCGGGGCCGATCTACATCCGGCTCGCCGTCGGCAAGAAGGACAAGGTCCTCTACGAGGAGGGCGAGCACGACGTGCGGATCGGCAAGGGGATCATCGCCCGCGAGGGCACCGACGCCACGATCTTCACGCACGGCACGACCGTGGCGCAGGCGCTCCAGGCGGCGGACGAGCTCGCCGAGGACGGCCGGTCGGTGCGGGTGGTCGACATGTTCACGCTGAAGCCGATCGACGAGGCACTGATCGCCCAGTGCGCCGACGAGACCGGCGGCCGGTTCGTGGTCCTCGAGGACCACCTCGCCTATGGCGGGCTCGCCACCCGGGTCGCCGACGTCGTCGCCGACCGCGGCATCGGCCTCACCGCCTTCGAGCGGCTCGGGATCCCGCAGGTCTACGCCGGCTTCGGCGACGACGAGGAACTGCGCAACAAGCACGGCTACGGCCTCGCGGCGACCGTGGCGGCCACCCGCCGGGTCATCGCGCACAAGGCCTGACCTCCCATCCCCTCGACCAGCGCTCGACGGAGAGACGAATGAGAACAGTCGCGGTCACCAAGATCGGCAGTCTGCGCGACCCGGACGAGTCCGCCCGGGGCCGGATCGGCATCGTCGAGCTGCCCGAGCACCCGCTCGGCCCGGAGGACGTCCGCATCCGGATCGCCTACTCGGCGATCTGCGGGTCGGACCCGCACCTGGCCGAGGGGTTCTTCGGCACCGATGTGCCGATCGGCCTCGGCCACGAGCTCTCCGGCGTCGTCGAGGCGGTGGGGGACGGCGTCCGGACGGGGATCCGGGTCGGCGACCGCATCGCCGGCAACTTCCTCCGGTTCTGCGGGAGCTGCGGACCGTGCCGGGACGGCCGCCAGCAGTTCTGCGAGTTCATCCAGGACTACAACCGCCCCGGCATGGCCGAGACGGTGACCTGGCACGAGTCGCAGGTCTACAAGCTGCCGGACTCGGTCAGCCTCCGGCGCGGCTGCCTGCTCGAGCCCACCTCCGTCGCCGTCCGCATCGCGGACAAGTCCGGGATGCGCGTCGGTGACCGCGTCGCGATCTGCGGCGGCGGTCCGATCGGGCAGCTCGCGCTGCAGGTCATGCGGCTGCACGGGGCCACCTCGCTCACCCTCATCGAGCCGATCGCCGAGCGCCGCGAGATGGCCCTGGCCGCCGGCGCGCAGCACGTGATCGACTCGGTCGAGGAGGACCAGGAGGCGCGGACGGCCGAGATCACCGGGGGCCGCGGTTTCGACGTGGTCATCGACGCCTCCGGCTCGACGCGAGCGGTCCGCGGGCTGCTGGACATCGCGGCCAAGGGCGGCACCGTCGTCTACGGGGCGATGTACCCGCACGACTTCGAGATGCCGCTGAACCTCTCGGACTTCCTCTACCTCAAGGAACTCACCCTCACCGGCGTCTTCGTCTCGCCCTACGCCTTCCCCCGGGCGGTCCAGTTGCTGCCGCTGCTGGACCTCGACGCCCTGACGGAGACCGCGTTCCCGTTCGACCAGGCCGTCGAGGCCTTCGCCGCGCACGTCAGCGGCAAGCACCCGAAGGTCCTCATCCGGTGCAACGACGTCGACGAGGCGCAGCGGTGAGCACGGCCGTGCGGCCCAGCGTCGTCGACGCGCCGCCGGCGCTCGAGGCGGTCGGCATCGAGAAGCACTTCGACGGCGTCTACGCCCTCAGCGGTGCGCGGCTGTCGGTCCAGCCGGGGGAGATCCATGCCCTCCTCGGCGAGAACGGCGCCGGGAAGTCGACGCTCATCAAGATCGTGACTGGCCTCTACGCGCCGGACGAGGGGGAGATCCGGCGCAACGGGGAGACGGTCCACTTCTCCACCGTGCGCGCGGCGCACGGCGCGGGGGTCGTCGCGCTCTACCAGGAGCTGTCGATCATCCCGACGATCAGCGTGGCCGAGAACATCCTGCTGGGGGAGGAGACCCCGAGCCGCGGGGGCGTCGTCAACTGGGGGCAGCTGAACAAGCGGGCGGGCGAGCAGCTGGCCCGGCTCAACCAGCGGATCTCGCTGCGCAAGCTCGCCGGCGAGCTCTCGCCGGTCCAGCAGACGATGGTCGCCGTCGCCCGGGCGCTGGCCACGGATGCCCGCGTGCTGATCCTGGACGAACCGACGGCGTCGCTGACCGACACCGAGATCGTCGACCTCTTCGCCGTGCTCCGCCGGCTGCGGGACGAGGGCGTGGCGATCGTCTACGTGTCGCACCGCCTCGAAGAGGTGTTCGAGCTCTGCGACCGGCTCACCGTCATGCGCAACGGCGAGACGATCGTCACCAGGTCGATCGCGGAGACGAACATCGACGAGGTCATCTCCACCATGGTGGGGCGCCCGCACGGCCTGATGTACCCGGAGCGGGACACCGCCACGACGGACGTGGTGCTGGCGGTCCGCGGCCTCACCGGCTCCCGCGTCAAGGACGTGTCGCTCCAGGCGCACGCGGGCGAGGTGCTCGGCATCGGCGGGCTGGCCGGGTCCGGTCGCAGCGAGCTGCTCCGGCTGCTGGCGGGGGCGCAGAAGCGGGCGTCGGGCGAGGTCACCGTCGCCGGCACCGCCCTCACCCACGCGGTCGGGGTCGGTCACGCGCTGGAGGCGGGCATGGCGTTGGTCCCCGAGGAGCGGCGCAGCCAGGGGGTCATCCTCCACAACTCCATCCAGGACAACATCGCGGTCGCCAACATCCCCACCGTCAGCCGGGCGGGGTTGGTGAACAACCGTGCCATCGCGAAGATCGCGCGCGCGGCGCTCGGCGACCTGCAGATCAAGGCCCGGGGGCCGCGCCAGCCGGTCGGCCAGCTGTCGGGGGGCAACCAGCAGAAGGTGGTCCTGGCCAAGATGCTGGCCCGCAAGCCGAAGGTGCTCCTCATGGACGAGCCGACGCGCGGCATCGACGTCGGCACCAAGGCGGAGATCTACCGCCTCATCCGCCGGCTCGCGGCGAACGGCACCACGGTCATCGCGGTGAGCTCCGAGCTGCCCGAGCTGATCGGCATGTCCGACCGGATCCTGATCATGCACGAGGGCCGCGTCTCCGGTGAGGTCCAGGCCGCGGACGCCGACGAAGAGAACCTCCTCACCTACGCCTACGGAAGGACCGCCTGACATGGCCCAGACCGAAGCGCCCCCGGTGGTGGCGCCCGCGGCGTCGTCCGAGCGCACACCCTTCAGGCAACTGCTGTGGCAGGGCGGGACGCTGCTCGCCCTCGTCGCGCTCATCATCCTGTTCGGCGCGCTGCAGCCCGATGCCTTCCTGAGCTTCGGCAACGTGCGGAACATCCTGGCGCAGATCGCGATCCTCGCGATCATCGCGTCGGCGCAGACGGTGGTCATGGTCGTCGGCGACTTCGACCTGTCGGTCGGCGTGACCGCCACCCTCGCCGGCGCGTCCGCCGCCGCGCTGATGATCGAGGGCTGGTCCATCCCGCTGGCCATCGTGGCGGCGTTGGTCGTCGGCACGCTGGTCGGCGTGGTGAACGGGATCCTCGTCGCCTACATGAACCTGTCCGCGTTCGTCGCGACGCTGGCGACGCTCACCGCCGTCGGCGGTCTCGCGTTCATCGTCACGGACGGGACCACGCTCTTCGGCATGCCGGAGAGCTTCGAGGTGATCGGGCAGGCCCGGCCGCTCGGCCTCCCGTTGCCGATCTTCTTCGCCGTGGCCGTCTGCGTGATCGTCTGGCTGGTCCTGAAGTTCACGACGCTCGGCCGGCGGTGGTACGCCGTGGGCGGCAGCGCGGAGGTGGCCCGGCTCTCCGGTGTGAACGTACGACTGGCGAGGTTCCTCGCCTTCACGGTCGCGGGGTTCGTGTCGGCGATCGGCGGGGTCATCCTCGTCAGCCGCCTGGCGAGCGCGAGCGCGACGAGCGCGAACAACTACATGCTGCTCGCCGTCGCCGCCGTCTTCCTCGGCATGACGGTCGTCCGGTCGGGAGCGGCGAACGTGGGCGGCACGCTGGTGGGCGTCGGGATCATCGGCGTGATGAGCAACGGGCTCAACATCATCGGCGTCAGCGCCTACTTCCAGCAGGTCTTCACCGGCCTGATCATCATCGCCGCGGTCACGCTGTCGGCGCTCAAGTCACGCACCCACTGACAGGACCTCGTCCTCCCCACCCCTCGGGCTCGAGGGGTCGGGACGGGGCCGACTCCTCCTTCCCGCGACCCCCAGCGCCTGCTCCGGTCGCCCGTGACGGGGCTCGCCCGCCTCGCCACCTCCAGCAGTACTCACTCACACACAGGAGTAGATGATGCGTAGAAGTTTCTCCACGGTCGTCGGCCTGGGGGTCGCCTCGGCCCTCGTCCTGGCCGGTTGCTCGGATTCGGGCGGCGAGGGCGGTGGCGGCGAGGACACCTTCAGCGTGGCCGCGTTCACCGCCGGCTACGGCACGCCGGTCGGCAAGTCGACGCTGGACGCCTTCGTGGAGCGGGGCGAGGAGCTGGGCTGGGACGTCACCCTCTACACCAGCGACTTCGACTACGACAAGATCAACACCGACATGCAGTCGGCGATCACGCAGGGCGTGGACGCCATCCTCGCCGGCTTCCCGGACCCCCGCCAGATCCAGCCCATGGTCGCCGCCGCGCAGGAGGCGGACATCCCGATCTTCTCGATCGACGGCGGCGTGGAGCCGAACCCCGACTTCGTCGTCGACGTCACGACCGACCAGCAGCAGATCGCCGACCTCACGGTCGGGGCGCTCGAGGAGGCGATGGGCGGCCTCCAGGGCAAGGACGTGATGGTCATCGGTCACGACCCGCACGTCGGGATCAGCACGCGCAGCGCCATGGCCGTAGAACTGCTGGAGGCCGGCGGTGCCACCATCGCCGGTGGCGAGATCCGCCAGGTCCTGGCGCCCGGCACCTCCCAGGAGGAGGCGCTGAAGTTCGTCACCGACTACCTGCAGGCCAACCCCGAGGGCCTCGACGGCGTGTGGGTCGGCTGGGACCACGCCGCCGTCGGCGCCGCCCAGGCGATCACCGAGGCCGGTCGTGACGACATCTTCGTGACCGGCGTCGACGCCGTCGGCATCGCCCTGGCCGAGATCGAGAAGAACGGTCCGTTCTACGCGACCGTCGTCCAGGACTGGCCGGCCGTGCTCGACGAGGTCATGGGTTACATGGAGACCTACGCCGACAGCGGTGAGCTGCCGGAGGAGAACTTCGTCGAGACCGAGGTCACCCTCGTCGACCGCAACAACGTCGCCGACGTCGAGCCGACCGACGCCTGAGCCGTCTGCGGGGGCGGGCGACGTCCCGCCCCCGCATCGGCCCCGGTTGCACCCCCAACCCCACCGAGGAAGGAACACCATGCGCTTGGCAGGCAAGGTCGCGATCATCACCGGCGGTGCCAGTGGCATCGGCCTGGCGACGGTCCAGAAGTTCGTCCGTGAGGGCGCCAAGGTCGTCGTGGCCGACGTCGACCTCGAGCGGGCCGAGAAGGTCGTCGCCGAGCTCGAGGCCGACGGCCACCCAGGTGCCGCCGCGGCGGCCCGGGTCGACGTCTCGGAGTACAGCCAGGTCGAAGCGGTCGTGCAGCGCGCGGTCGAGGTCTTCGGCAAGCTCGACGTGATCTTCAACAACGCGGGCATCGCCGGCGGCAAGCCGCTGCTCGAGCACGACCCGGCCGTCGACTACGCGCCGATGATCCGCGTGGACCAGGACGGCGTGTACTACGGGATCCTCGCCGCCGGCCGCCAGTTCAAGGCGCAGGGCACCCCGGGCGTCATCATCAACACCTCGTCGATCTACGGGGAGCAGGCGGCCGAGCTGGCCTTCTCCTACAGCGCCGCGAAGGCCGCCGTCATCTCCTTCACCCGGTCGGCGGCCTACGAGCTGGCCGAGCACGGCATCCGGGTCGTCGCGATCACCCCCGGCCGCGTCGGCACCGCGATCATCAACAAGTTCTCCGACGAGCTGAAGCGGACCTTCGCCTCCGAGCAGCTGCGCAACGTGATGACCGAGCCCGACGAGATCGCGAACGTCGTCGCGTTCCTGGCCTCCGACGAGGCCAACGTCATCAACGGCACCGTCGTGCACGTGGACGACGGCTACTCGGTGTTCAAGCAGCGCCTCGACCTGCCGGTCTTCTGAGTGGCCGTCGTGCCCGTCGACGTCGCCTGCCACCTGAACGTCCTGGTTCCGGACCTCGACGAGCCCGGGCTGACCCGGGCCCTCGGCGACCTGGCCGACCTCGGGTACTCCTCCGTCGTCCTGCCGCCGATCGACCCGGCGAGCGCTCCGCTCGCGGAGTGGGCCGCGCTCTTCCGTGAGCACGGCCTCTCGCCGATCACACTCGCCGGCCAGGCGCCCGGCGCGGACGTGTCCTCCGCCGACCCGGACGAGCAGGAGCGCGGAGCGGCCGCGCTGCGCGAGGTGGTCGAGGCCACCGTCGCCCTCGGCGGCGACCAGATGAACGGCGTCTCGTACGGGCTGTTCGGGCGGGCGGCGACGGCGTCGTCACGGGAGGCCTTCGAGCGGTCGGCGGCGCACCTGGGCAAGGTCGCCGACCACGCCCACGAGCGGGGCGTGACGATGACCTTCGAGGTGCTCAACCGGTACGAGACCGCCATGGTCAACACCGCGCAGCAGGCGCTCGACCTCGTCGCCGCCAGCGGGTCCGAGCACCTCCGGGTGCACCTCGACACCTTCCACATGGCGGTCGAGGAGGCCGACATGCTGGGCGCGGTCCGGTCCGCGGTGCCCGTGCTGGGGTACCTCGAGCTGGGCCAGTCCGGCCGCGGTCCCCTCGGGTCGGGCGCGGTCGACGCGGCCGCGGTCGTCCGCACGGCGATCGCGGCCGGCTACCGGGGGCGGATCGGCCTGGAGGCCTTCTCGCGGTCGGTGCTGTCACCGGTGGCGACCGAGATCCTCGCCATCTGGCGGGACACCTACACCGACGGCCGCGCCGTGGCCGCGGAGGCCATCGACATCGTCCGCAGGGCCGAGGCCGAGGCCGCGGCGGGGCCGCCGGACGACACCGCCTCCGCACTGCTGCGCTGAGGCCGACGGATCGCGGCGGGGGCGGGCGGAGTCGCGGCGACCCTCTCGCTCCTGCCGCGCGGCACCCGCGCGAGCACGTTGCGCAGGACGTGCACCCGGCCACGGCCAGAGTTCCCGGGGCATCACCCGGGAGGACACCCGTACGCCCACCCCCAGCGAGTCGCGATGTCTACGACGAATGTCGCGGGGCGGCTGCGTCGAAGCGCCGCACGAGTGCCGTCATCGGTGTGATCCGTTGCACTTCTCCGGCTCCTAGGCTGCTGCGGTAGGTCCTTCGGGCCACTTCATCGGCCACTCATCAGGCCACCTGTCTCCGCTCACTCATCGAAGGGGTCGCTGCCATGACCCGGACCGTTCCCGAGACCACCGCCGGCCCCGCTGTCGCGGGCGCCCCGCCGGCGCGCTCGTTCCCGCTGCGGCAGTGGTGGGTCGCCGCGCTGGGGGACGAGGTGGGCCGGACGATGATCCAGCGCTGGATCTGCGGCGCTCCGGTCGTGCTGTACCGCACGCAGGCGGGGGAGCCGGTCGCCCTGGACGACCGCTGCGTGCACCGCTCCTTTCCACTGCACCGGAGCACGCTGGAGGGCGACGAGATCGTCTGCGGCTACCACGGCTACACCTACGGCACCGACGGCCGGTGCACCAGGCTGCCGGCGACCGACCGGGTGCCCCCGCGCGCCCGGGTCCGGTCCTATCCGGTGATCGAGCGCGGCCCGTTCGTGTGGCTGTGGACCGGGCCGGTGGAGCAGGCCGATCCCGCGCTGATCCCCGAGACGCCGGGGCTGGAGGGCGAGGGCTGGACCCACGTGCACGGCTACTACAACATCCGCGCCCCCTGGCTGGACCTGCACGAGAACCTGCTGGACCTGACCCACTTCACCTATCTGCACGCCGGCAACGTGGGCACGCCCGAGTGGGCCGCGGTGCCGCTGGAGACCTCGGTCGAGGGCGACGTGCTCCGGGTCAGCCGGGTGCTGCGGGCCGCGCCGCCGCCGGCGATCTACGCCAAGCCGATGGAGGTGGGGGGGCATCTGGTCGACCGGTGGTCGGTCTCGGAGATCCCGACTCCGGCGGTGCACGTCGCGCACGCGAAGATCGTCGACAACGAGCCGGTCGGGGACCGCACCGACTACAACCTCAAGATCGTCCACGCCGTCACGCCGGAGGGCGAGGTGGGCCTGCACCAGTTCTGGGCCATCGCCCGGGACTTCCGCATCGACGACCAGTCGGTCACCGACCACCTCAACACCGGCACGATCAAGGCGTTCACCGAGGACGTCGAGGCGCTGGAGGCGATCCAGGAGCTGATCGAGCGGGACGCGCGCACCGACCACTTCCAGTTCAGCTCGCCCAGCGACAAGCCCGGCCTCACGCTGCGCAAGATCGTCGCCGCCCTCGTCGCCCGGGAGGAGAGCAGCGCCTGATCCGACCGAGTGCCGTCGTCGAACGCTCCTGCGGGTCGGTGAACAGCAACCGGTCCGACCGGACCCGCAGGCCGGGGTCCACCGGGTGCCCAGCAGCGACCGCGCCACGGGTGAGCACCGAGGCGGGACCGTCCGAGACCGGGTCATCACGGCAGGCGACAGCCCGCCCATGGAGAGGCAGAGTCCTGGGCAGGGGGCGACGTGGACGGCGGTGAGGGGCCGGTGGTGGGTGCGCCGCCCGCGACGCGGACGTGGCGGGACGACGCGGTCGAGCACGCGCCGGACGGCCTGGCCGTCATCGACGCCGAGGGCTTCTTCGTCGAGGCCAACGCGTCCGCCGTGGAGCTGTGCGGGCTGCGCGCCGTCCCCGTGGCCGGCACGCGGTCCCCGTTCCCTCCTCCCGAGGAGGCTGACGACCAGGCCGGCGAACTGACCGTGGAGTGGGTGCCGGCGCCCGGCACCCGCCGGGAGTTCTCCTACCTGCTCAACCGGATCCCCGGCCAGCCGCGGTGGGTGGTCTCCTTCCGCGACGTGACGGTGGGCCGGCAGCACCAGCGGCGGCTGGCGGCGATCGCGACGGCGGCGTCGGAGGTGGCGTCGAAGCGGTCTCTCACCGGCACCCTCGAGGCCCTCGCCCAGGAGGTGGCCCGTACCGACTCCCTGGCCGGGGTCCAGATCCTCACGGTCAACTCGACCGGGGACCGGCTGCACGTGATGGGCGCCGCCGGGTTCGGTCGTGCCCTCGACTTCTTCGACAAGCTGATGGAGTGCCGGGCGCTGGGCGCCGAGCTGCTCATGGTCGACGCCCTGGAGACACGTGAGCCGGTGGTGAGGCCGCACCGGTACGACGCGATCATGAAGGACCCGGCGTGGGCGCCGATGCACGACCACCTGCGCCATCCGCGGTGGGACGGGTTCGCCAGCGTGCCGCTCATGGCCCGGGGTGCGCCCGTGGGCATCCTCAACGCCTTCTTCGCCCCCGGTCAGACGGTGGGGGAGACCGAGCTCAGCTTCCTGCTGGCGATGGCCGAGCAGGCGGCGATGGCCGTGGACCACGCGTCGCTGCTCGAGCGCGAGCGCGAGGTGGTCCGGCGCGAAGAGCGACAGAAGCTGGCTCGTGACCTGCACGACTCGGTGGTGCAGCAGGTCTTCTCGATGATGATGCAGGCCCGGTCGCTGGGGGTGCTCGTGGGGCGGGGACTGGCTCCCGCGCCCGAGAAGGTGGCTCAGGTGGCCGACGAGCTCAGCAGCGTCGCCGAGGACGTGCTGGCGGACCTGCGGGGGATGGTGGTCGAGCTGCGTCCCGCCACGACGACGGCTCGGGGGCTCGCGACGGCGCTGCGGTCACTGCTGGACTCGACGGCCGCGCGGACCGGCCTCGAGGTGGCACTGGAGGTCCGGGACCCGAAGCGCGAACTGGCCGGATTGGACGCCGACTGCGTCGAGGACGTCTACCGCATCGTCGCGGAGGCAGTGCACAACAGCGTCAAGCACGCCGCGGCCACCGGCATCCGCGTCTCCCTCGCCATGACGACCCATGGGCGTCGACGCCGGCTCGTCGCCGAGGTGACCGACGACGGACGGGGTCTCGGTGCCGCGGCGGACGCGGACCGTCGCGACGAGGCGACCTCCAGCGGCTTCGGGATGACGGCGATGCGCGAGCGCGCGGCGCGATGGGGTGGCACCGTCCGGGTGCGCGAGGTCTCCGCCGGCGGGACGAGCGTGCGGCTCGTGCTGCCCCTCGTCACGTCACTGCCCGCGACACCGACGACCCACTGGACGGCCACGACATGACCCGGCCCGAAGAGATCCGCGTTCTGGTGGTCGACGACCACGCCGTCCTGCGGCGAGGCGTCGTCGCCTACCTGGAGGCGCTCGAGGACGTCGTCGTCGTCGGGGAGGCCGAGAACGGGCGGCACGCCCTCGACCGGCTCGCGCAGTCCGCTGCTCACGAGGATCTGCCCGACGTCGTCCTCATGGACCTGCAGATGCCGGAGATGGACGGGGTGACGGCGACAGCGGAGATCACCAGCCGGTTCCCCGGGGTCAAGGTGGTGATCCTGACCAGTTTCGGGGAGACCGAGCGTGTGCACGCCGCCCTGGACAACGGCGCCTCCGGATACCTGCTCAAGGACGCCGGCCCGGCGGAAGTGGACGCGGCGCTCCGTGCTGCGGTGCGGGACGAGGTCTTCCTCGATGCCGCGGTGACCCGCCGGCTCACCCGGGAGATGCGCGCGCCGCGTACCGGTCTGAGCGTGCTCACCGCCCGGGAGAAGGAGGTGCTGGTCCTGGTCGCCGAGGGCCGGTCGAACAAGGACATCGCCGCCCACCTGGTCATCAGCGAACGCACGGCGCGCACCCACGTCAGCCACCTGCTCTCGAAGATGGGTCTCACCTCCAGGACGCAGGCCGCGCTGGTCGCCGTCAGGGAGGGGCTCGTGCGACCCGGCTGACGGTGGAGGAGGACCTCGGCTGGATCGCTGTCCTCCGAGTCGCGTGGACCCTGGTCGGCCGCACCGTCCCCAGGCGGGATGACGTCGCCGAGGGCCTCGACGTGCGGCCGGGCGACCTTCGGGGCCGGCGCAGCAGGAACCGCGGTGTCCGAGGGGGCCGTGAGAAGACGTTGTATCAGTGCACCGTGAGCGGTCGGGCGCAGACGGCAGTTGCTCCTGTGACCTGTGCCTGTGAGCAGCGAATTGCCACGCTGGGCACACATGGTGCTCTGTGGCCGGCGGTACCGTCGCGCCGTGGCGGCATGGGTCATCATCGTCGTGGTGCTGTCGGGTGCGCTCGGGCTGCTGGCGCAGCGCCGCCTCGCCAGACGCGTACGAACCGAGAGCCAGGACGCTGCCGAGGGCATCCCGCTGACCGACCTGTTGGCCCCCGTGCGCATACTCGTCGCGCTTGTCTTGGCGTTCGTCCTCGTCCAGACGTTCTCGTCGTACGAGGATGCCAGCGACGCCGCCAACGACGAGGCCAGCGCCGTGTCGACGGAGGCCGTAGCGGCGGCGCTCCTCCCGTCGCCGATCGGTCCCGACCTCGTGGCCGAGCTGCGCTGCTATGCCCGCGCCGTCGCCGGGCCGGGGTGGGCGTCGCTCGAGGCGACTCGCCGCACGTCATCGATCTCCAGTGAGGCCGATGCGCGGGTCGCGGCCGTGGTCGCCCAAGCGCAGCAGGCCGGCATCAGCGAGACCCTGGTGGCCGAGGTCGTGGCCGCCGAGCGCGGCCGCGCCGCAGCGCGGCGGGTCCGTCTCGCCGAGGCCGCGCCATCGGTGCCGGCCATCGTGACGGCACTCCTGATCGGCTGCGTCGCCATCACCGTCGCGTCCACGGCCGCGTTCGCCGGCCGCCGTATCCGCCCGAGCCTGCGTTGGACGCTTCTGGGCGTGACCACGCTCATATTCACGGCGTCGCTGCTCGTGATCCTCGACCTCGACCGCCCCTTCGGCGGCGTGGCCAGGATCGACCCGACGGCCATGCGCGCCGTGGAGGAGCAGATCGGCGCCACGTCCCTCGGCGCCGACCCTCCGTGTGACCGGTCGGGTGCGCCGCTGGCCGGTAGCTGAACTGGGGGCGACCGCCGAACGGCGGCCTGAACGGATCCTGGCCAGTACCCAGAACTCATCTGCCGCCATCCCGACCGGACACCGCCCTGATGGCGTCCACATGGCTCTCCCACGCGCGGTCCTCGACGGGTTGCTGACCAGGGCCGATGGGAGCCGCCAGCAACTCGTCGATGGCTGCCATGAGCCGCCCCGTACCGCCGCGGGGTCACGTTCGCCCACGACGCCACCGGCCGGCACACCGACACCCGGTCCGACGTCCCCTGGCAACGGCGGCACGACGTTCTCGACTCACGCCCATCGATCACACGCCGCCGGCCGCAACACCGCGGACGGCGGACACCAACCCGCCGCCAAGCGGACGCCAAACGAGTCGTCCCAGGCTCACCACCGTCAGGAGCGGGAACGCAGCGATGGGAGCTGGCGATGTGGGATGACGTGCTCGCCGCCCTGGCCGGCAGGCTGAAGCGGCAGGATTCGGAGCAGCGGCTGAAGCGCCGTCTCTACTTCAAGAGCAGCAGCCTGGACCTGTACCTCCAGATGGCGCTGAGCTACGGCGGCTTCGGCGGCTCCTCCGTCGGCGAGGCGCTCCACGCGTCCTCGCAGGTCCGGGAGAGGGACCTCGACACCTGGATCACGGCCTGGCAGACGGTCGGCGAGTCGGCCTCCCGGTACGCCGCCGAGGCGGAGGCGCGGGGTGCTGGTGCCAGCGCGCGCCAGGGCTGGCTGCGCTCGTACACCTACCTGCGCACCGCCATCCACGTGGTCCGCCCGGGGGATCCGCGCTTCCGACCCCTGTGGGATCGGGCCGCGGGCGCGTTCGAGCACGCCGCCCGCCTGTTCGACCCACCGCTGGAGCGGATCACCGTGCCGTTCGACGGCGGCATCCTCCCCGGTTACGTCATGCGGCCACCGGGCTCCCACCGACCGCGCCCCACGATGCTGCTCTTCGGCGGTGGGGAGACCTACGCCGAGGACATGTACTTCTGGGGCGGCGCGACCGGCATGGCCCGCGGCTGGAACGTCGTCGCGGTGGAGGTTCCCGGGCAGGGCTCCACGGCCTTCGACGGTCTGCACTTCCGTGCCGACGTCGAGGGTGCGGTGTCCAGGATCATCGACACCGTCCTGGCGCGGCCGGACGTCGACCCGGAGCGGCTGGCCGCGTACGGCCTGAGCCTCGGCGGCTACATCGTCCTGCGTGCCGCTGAGCACGACGAACGCATCCGGGCGGTCGCGGCCAGCACGCCGATCATGGACTGGCGCCGCCTGCTCGACGAGTCGACCCCGTCCGTGCTGCGCCGCTTCCCCGCGCTGCTGGAGGGCGCGACCACGCGGCTCGGCCGCTTCTTCGACCCCACCCAGCTCGTCGTGTTCGAGAAGTTCTTCCAGTGGCAGGTCGGTGCGAAGAGCCTCGGAGAGGCGCTGCGGTCGTTCGAACCGTGGAAGGTCGACGTCACGCGCATCCGGGTCCCCGTGCTGTCGATGGCCGGCGACGGGGAGGGACCGCCGTTCCGGCGTCAGGCCCGCGAGGTGCACGAGCTGCTGCCCGGTCCCAAGGTCCTGCGGGGGTTTCCGGCCTCCACCGGGGCGGATGCCCACTCCCAGGTCAACAACCTCGCGCTCGCGCAGGAGGTGGTGTTCGACTGGCTCGACGAGGTCCTCCAGCGAGATCGACGGGCGCTCGAGCCCGCGGTGTCGATGGTCGCGAGCTGAGGTGCAGGCGGTCCAGGTCCTCGGTGGCACGCCGCACCGCCGGTTCCGCGCCCTGCCGCCGGGCGATCGTCATCGATGCCCGGAAGGCCGCCTCGGCGTCGGCCGTTCGACCAGGGGTCAGGGCGGCCAGGGCCTGGCCGCGAAGCCGGTACAGCTCGGCCTCGGTGAACCGCTCGTCGGTGCGCTCCACGTACTCCCGCGCTTCGTCGAGGAGGCCGAGAGCCTCCTGGGCCCGGCCCGCCAGCAGTTCCGCCTCGGCGGCCAGGCTCAGCATCGTCGGGAGCATCAGCCGGGCACCGCTCGAGCGGATCGCCTCGAGGCCGTGCCGCAGTGTGGGGATGGCGCCGTCGGGGTCACCCTCGACCGCTTGCACCCACCCGAGCACCGCCCTGGCATATCCCTGCACGGCCCCGATGTGCCAGGTGGTCGCCAGGGAGAGGGCAGCGCGGGCGCGTTCGCCGCTGGTCGTCGGGTCCCGGCCGAGGACGGCGACATGAGAGCTCATACCCAGGGCGCTCGCCTGCGCGAAGAGGGAGTGCCGGGCACTGATGTGCAGTGCCTGGTCCACCGCCTCTGCCGCTGCCTTCTCCTCACCCACCAGCTCCAGGACTGCCGCGTGCAGGATCCGCGCGCTGACCGGCAGCGGCACCGGCCACGGCGGGAGGGCGGGAGCGGTCTCAGCCAGCTCGAGGCTGCGCTCCAGGTGCCGGCGGGCGTCCTGGAACCTCCCCCGGATGTAGAGGGTCCGCCCCAGCGTCATGTGCGCAGCGGCACGCAGTCCCTGGTCGTCCAGCCGAGTGGCGACGGAGAGCAACCGCTCGGCGAGCTCCTCGGCGCGGCGGTGTCTGCCCTCCGCGGTGTACGCCTCGTGAAGACCGCGCAACGCGGTGAACGCTGCGGGATCGTCGCTGACCTCAGCCGCCAGTTCGAGCGCGCGGGTGAACGCGTCGGTGGTCCCGGGCTGCGTGGGGCCGTGCAACTGGGCGAGCACAGCGCCGAGCCGGAGGTGCAGCTGGAGTTCGGAGCGGGACCGGCCGAGTGTCGACGGCAGCGAGACGGTCAGCTGCAGCGCCCGACGGAGCTGCAGCTCGGCCTCCTCGTACGCGAGCGTCGTCACCGCGGCGTCGGCAGCGGCCAGCACGTGCGGCAGAACCGTCGGGGCGCCGAGCACCGACGCGGCCTGCCACATGTGGTGCGCGAGGTCGAGCACTCGTTCAGGGCCAGGGCCGCCGGCGGCCTGCAGCACCTTCCCGATGCGGGCGTGCAACCGAGCGCGGCGCGCGCGGCTGATGTCGTCGTAGATGGCTTCCCGGACCAGCGCGTGCCCGAACCGGTAGCGGCCGACCGTCTCGCCGTCCTCCACCACGAGCCCGCTCAGCAGTGCTGCCTCCACCGCCTCGAGGGCCTCGTCGTCGCCGAGCGAAGTCACCGTCTGCACCGTCTCCAGGTCGAACTGTGGGCCGGCAACCGCGCCGACGAGGAGGACCGAGACGGTCTGCTCGGGCAGCGTGGCCAGCCGGCGCCGCAGTACGTCCCGCACGCCCACGGGGATCTGCCGCGCGAGCACCGCCTCGGCGTTCTCACCACGCAGCCGGCCTTCCCCGGCCAGGAGCCGGAGCAGCTCCACGACGAGGAACGGGTTGCCGCCCGTGCGGTCGTGGAGCAGGCCGGCCAGCCGCCGGTCCGGTTCCACGCCCGTCTCCGCGGTCATGAGCCGGGCGACGTCGTCTGCTCCCAGGCCACCGAGAGCCATCCGTTCGACGGCCGGCCGGCGCGCCAGCGCGGCGAGGGCGTCGGTGAGCGCGTCGTTCTGTGCCCCGACGTCGCGATACGTGGCAAGGACGAGCACCCGTGTACTCGGCACTTCCCCGGCCAGATAGGTGAGCAGCTGCAGCGACGGCGGATCGGCCCAGTGCAGGTCTTCCAGGATCACCACGACGAGCCGCTCGGCCGCCCCCTGCCGCAGGGCCTCGCAGACGGCCTCGTAGAGCCGGAACCGGGCGGCGTCGAGGTTCGGCGCCACCGCACCGGGGCCGGGCTGCGGGTCCGCCAGTTCGGGCAGGAGCGGGGCGAGCGCCGCTGCCACGGGCTCTGGCACCCTGTCAGGGCCGCCGGGTGGGAGACCGGCCAACAGGGCGCGGACGACCTGGACCCATGGCCACATCACAGGTGCGCCGGAACCCTCCCAGCACCGTCCCCACCCGACCTGGCCACCCACGTCGCCGGCCCGCGCCGCGACCTCTTCGGTCAGCCGGGTCTTGCCGATGCCCGGCTCGCCGGTGACGAGAACGACCCGGCCGTGCCCGGCCGCCGCCTCCGCCAGCAGCGCACCGGCCGTGGCGAGCTGCTCGTCCCGCCCGACCAGCCCCCCGCCTGCCGACCGCGGCTGCGATCTCGCCCCCGTCCTGCTCTCGACAGCGACCCTGGGCGGCGACCAGTCCAGCTCCTCGGATTGCTGCAGAACCAGTTCGTGGAGCCGCCGCAGCCAGGGACCGGGCGAGATGCCGAGCTCTTCGCGGAGGGTGGAACAGGCGGCCTGGTAGGCGCGCAGGGCGTCGCCCTGCCGCCCGGCGCGGTAGAGGCCGAGCAGGAGGAGGCCGTGCAGCCGCTCCTGGAACGGATGGGTCGCCACGAGGTGCTCGAGCTCGGGGATGACGGCGGTGTGGTGCCCCAGCGCGAGGTCTGCAGTGATGCGGTCCTGCATCGCGGTCAGCCGCAGCTGCTCGAGCCGGGCCCGCGCGGGCTGCACGAACGGCTCGTCGGGGAAGTCGGCCAGCACCGGCCCGCGCCACAGCGACAGTCCCTGCCGGAGCACGGTGCCGGCCTCCTCCGGCCGCTGCGCTTCCAACAGCCGATGTCCGTCGGCGGCCGACGCCTCGAACACGTGGACGTCGAGGTCCCCGTCGGCGACCGCCAGACGGTAGCCGGGCGGCTGGCTGAGCAGCGTCCTCGGCGGGGAACCCGGGCCGCGGCCGGGTTCCAGCACCCGCCGCAGGTTGGAGACGTAGGCCTGGAGGGAGCCGACGGCCTGGGCGGGCGGCTGCCCGTTCCAGAGTTGCTCGACCAGTCGGTCGAGGGAGACGACCCGACCCGCCTCCAGCAGGAGGACGGCCAGCAGGGCGCGCTGCTTCGGCCGGCCCAGGCGCACCGGCTGCCCGTCGTCGACCACTTCCAGTGGACCGAGAATCCGGAACTGCACGCTCTGCCGCCTGCCAACCCGAGCCCCGCTGGCCGGCCGCGACGGCCGGGAAGCGGAAGGCGATCTCCCAGGGACGCTCCGAGTCCGCAGCGTTCCGCCGGCGGGCGGACGGGTCAAGGCGTCGGGCGACGGCCGGGAGGCCGTCTGCGCGTGGCGTCAGGGGGCGAGGAGGAACCGGGTGACGTCGTCCGCGAAGCGACGATGGGTGATGGTGCCGCCGTGGCCGGTTCGGGGATAGCAGACCAGCCGTCCGTCGCGCACGCCGTCGGCGGTCCGCCGGAAGATCTCCGGGGTGTAGACACGGTCCCGCTCACCGGCGATCACCAGGGTGGGCGGGGTGACGTCACCGAGCCGGTCCTCCAGGTCGAAGGCATCCTCGGCCCGCGCGAACGCGACCATGTCGGAGGGGTCGGCGGGGCGGCTCAGCGGGTCCAGCAGCCACATCACCGGTGCGAGCAGGCGCGCCCCGAGGGGCGACGCGACCTTCACCGGGGCGAGGAAGTGGGCGCCGCGGCGGCCGGCGGCCACCGCCTCCACGTAGCGGAGCTGCGCGGCCCTCGCCGCCGGGCCGAGGCGGTAGCCGGCACCGGCCAGGACCAGTCGCCGAACGGCGCCGGGGTGGTCGGCGGCCAGTTGCAACGCCACCGACCCTCCCGAGGAGATGCCCAGGACGTCGACCGGGCCCCCGAACTCCGTCCGCAACGCGTCGGCGTGCTGCTCGGCGATGTCGGGCATGGTGGTGCCCGGGCGCACACCGGGTGCGCGGCCCACCGCGTAGACACGGAAGTGCCGCGCCAGCGGCACCAGCAGCCGAGTCTCGACCAGCCGCTGCAGACCGGTCGGGTTTGGCGTGCACGGTGCTGAAGCCGCGCAGCACGACCAGCGGCCGACCGGAGCCCAGGGTGAAGTAGGGCAGGTCGTGCGCCAGGGTCCCCTCGCGGACGTCGAGCCGGCTCGGCATGGTGCTCCTCTCCCGTGCGGACACCCGCGCGCGGAGACCGTGCTCCGACCGCCGCGCGAACGCGAGGCGGATCATCCCGGTGATCCGCGAGAGAGGGGGCCGGTCCGATGACGGAGGCACGACGCAGCAGGCTCACCGCTTGGGTCCGCAGCGGCTCGGCACACCTCTTCCGGCCGAACCGCCGGCCCGAGCGGGACCGGGACGGGGAGAAGTCCCTCTGGTCCCGTCGCAAGACGAAGGTCTACTTCGACAACCAGGACCTCGACGTCTATCTCTCGTTCATCCTGGGCCGGGCCGCGGCGCGCGGGGCCTCGCTGGGCGAGTCCGTCGTCGCCGCCTCGGGGGTCAGCACCCGGGATCCCGCCTCCTGGGCGCGGGCCTGGACCGTCGTCGCGACCGCCGCCCGGCGGCACGCCGACGGTCTCGCGGACGTCGACCCCGTCGGAGCCCGGGACGCCTATCTGCGAGCCACCAGCTACCACCGGGCCGCCATGTTCGGGCAGGGGGTCGAGGATGCGCGGCGAAGCCACGCCGCGGCGGTGGAGACCTTCAGGCGTTTCGTGACCCTGACCGACGTCCCGATCGAGGCGGTGACGGTGTCCTGGGACGGATGGACATCACCCGGCTACTTCATCCGGGCCGGTGACACCGGGAAGCCCGCACCGACCGTCCTGCTCTTCCTCGGTGGCGAGACCATGGCCGAGGACGCGTGGGTGTGGATCGGCGAGGCCGGTGCCCGCCGGGGGTGGAACACCTTCGTCGCCGAGCCACCGAGCTTCTTCGGGTTCCGTGCCGCCAATCCCGCCTATCCCGCCGTCACCTGGTCGACGATCGAGCCGTTCCTGAAGCCGTACGTGGACGCCGTCCTCGCGCAACCCACCGTGGATGCCTCCCGCCTGGTGGCGGCCGGGTTCAGCGGCGGGGGATTCCTGGCCCTCCGCGCCGCGGGCACCGATCAACGGATCCGGGCGCTGGTCGCGGATGCCCCCATCCTCGACTTCAATCGGCTGGCCACAGCCGAGTTCCCCCGCGCGCTGCGCTCCGCCCCCACGGCAGTGATGAACTCGCTCATCGCGGCGGCCGGCCGACGGGACCCCTTCCTGGCCCGCACCCTGGAGAAGTTCCTGTGGCAGTTCGCCGTGCAGGAGGTCCGCGAGTTCTTCGACGCCTTCGCCGGCACCTCGAACGAGGAGCTGATCCCGCGTCTGTCGATCCCCGTCCTCGCACTGAGCGGCGAGGGCGAGTCCGAGGAACAGCGCCGCCAGGCGGAACAGGTGTTCGCGGGTCTGTCCGGCCCGAAGCACCTGCGGATCTTCACCGCCGCCGAAGGAGCCGAAGCGCACACCCAGGTCAACCATCCCGCACTGATGCAGGAGACCGTCTTCGCTTGGCTGGCCGACGTGTGGGGCCGACCCTGCCGAGAGGGCTGAGCACGCACTCTCTTGCCGTCGGCGCCGGACTGGTGTCATGTGTCGCGCAGGCCTGCCATGGGCGGGACCGGTGGCCGCGGGACGGATCCTCCGGGGGGTGGGGCGTTGGCACAGCGGATTCGTGCCCCGATCACGACCCCCGATCGCCGGGTGCGTGTGTTCGTGTCCTCCACGCTGGAGGAGCTGGCCCCCGAGCGGCGGACGGCGCGCGCGGCGGTCGAGGGCGTCAGGCTCACGCCGGTGATGTTCGAGTTGGGTGCCCGGCCGCACCCACCTCGGGAGCTCTACCGGGCGTACCTGGCGCAGAGCGACGTGTTCGTCGGCATCTACTGGCAGCGGTACGGCTGGGTGGCGCCAGGCGAGGCGGTGTCGGGGCTGGAAGACGAGTACGCCCTGTCCGGCGACCGGCCGAAGCTCATCTACGTGAAGGCCCCGGCCCCGGACCGCGAGCCCCGGCTCGGAGAGCTCCTGCAGCGGATACAGGCCGACGACCGCGCCTCCTACAAGACCTTCAGCGACGGCGCGGAACTGGCCGAACTGCTCGCGGACGACCTGGCGGTGTTGCTGACCGAGCGCTTCACCGCCCGGGAGCAGGTCTCCTCGCCGGGGCTTCGGCCGGCCGCGCTGCCGGTGCCGCTCACCCGCATGATCGGTCGGGACACCGACCGGGACGGAGTGGTCGCCCGCTTCCGCGACGGCGCTCGACTGGTCACGCTCACCGGCCCCGGCGGGATCGGCAAGACGCGACTCGCCCTGGACGTCGCCGCCGCGCTGCAGCACGACCTCTTCGACGGCGTGTGGTTCGTGGATCTCGCGGCGGAGAGCGACCCCTCCCGCATGCTGGGGGCCATCGCCTCGGCACTCGGGGTCCGCGCCTCGGGACGTCGCGCGCTCCGCGACGTGCTCGCCGACCAGCTGACCGGCCGGCGCGCGCTGCTCCTGCTGGACAACCTCGAGCACCTGCCGTCCGCGGCAACCGACGTCGGCCGGCTGCTCGCCGCCGTTCCCGACGTGGGCGTGCTGGCGACCAGCCGCACCGTCCTCCGACTGCGGGGTGAGCACGAGTGGCCGCTGGCCCCGCTCGCCGTGCCGACGGCGGAGGACTCCCTGCGTGCGCCGGACGTGGCGGCCTCGCCCGCCGTGCAGTTGTTCGTCGCCCGCGCCGTGGAGGTCAACCCCAGCTTCGTGCTCACCGCGGAGAACGCCGGCGACGTCGGTGAGATCTGCCGTCGGCTGGACGGCATCCCGCTCGCCATCGAACTGGCCGCCGCTCGGGTTCGGATGCTCCCGCCGTCGGCGCTGAGGGACCGGCTGGGGCAGCGGCTGGACCTCGACAGCGGACTGGTGGACCTGCCGGAGCGGCAGCGCACGCTTCGATCGACGCTGGACTGGAGCTACCGGTTGCTCGACCCGCCGGAACGGCTGCTGCTCACCCGTCTGTCGGTCTTCCCGGGGGGCTGGACGCTGCGGGCCGCCGAGGCGATGGCGGGCACGGACGGGAGCTCCGGGCCGGCCGACGTCGTCACGCTGGTGTCCTCGCTCGTGGACAAGAGCCTGGTGACCGCGGACGACGGCGCATCGGCGGCGCCCCGGTTCCGGATGCTCGGCGTGATCAGGCAGTACGCCGAGGAGCGGCTGGACGAGCGCAGTGAGCGCAAGGCGGCGCTGGACCGCATGGCCCAGGTCGTGATGTCGTTCGTCCAGGAGGTCGGTGCGGGGCTGCGGACCGGCTTCCATCGGTGGGCGCCGCTGGTCGACGACGAACTGGACAACGTCCGGCTCGCGTGGCGCCATGCGGTCGAGGTCGACGACGCCGAGACCGCCTATGCCATCGCCACGCCACTCGCGTACTACTTCTGGGCCAGGAGCCTCATCCCAGAGGTGCTCGAGCTCGCGGACGCGGTGGCGGCGCTGCCGTCGGCATCCCGGTTGGATCCAGCGGCCCGCGGACGCCTGTTGTGGGGACGCGCCACCAGCTTCTTCTCGATGGGGCGCCCCGAGGGTGCCGCGGCCATGCTGGCCGAGGCCCTGCGCATGGCCGAGGACGCGGGTGACGAGGAACTGGCCATCCGCGCCCGGGTCAGCCTCAGCTATCTCGCGACGGAGGTGCAGATCCCGCAGTTGCGGACCGCCCTGGAGGACGGCGTCGCCTGGTTCCGGCGGCGCGGCGAGCTCATGGGCGCCGCCTACACCCTCTCGGCGCTCGGTCAGCTCCTCATGCGAACCGGGGAGGTGGCCGGCGTCGCGGCGGTGTTCCAGGAGTGCCTGGGGCTCGGCGAGCAGATCGACAACGAGCACCTGCAGACGCTGGCCCTGCACCAGCTCGGGTTCGACGCCTTGCTGCACGGACAACCGGACCGGGCGCGGACCATGTTCGACCGGAGCCTGGCGGCGAACGAGGGTCTGCTGGACCAGGAGGGGGTGTCCTACTGCCTGGACGGCTTCGCCCTCATCGCCCGGATGGAAGGCCGGATGGCAACGGCCGCGCGGCTGCACGCGGCGGCCGAACGCATTCGCGGCAGTCTCGGGCTCAGCGCCTGGCCGGCCCTGCGGCGGTTCCACGACGACGGCGTGGCGGCAGTGCGGTCGGCCCTCGGTGTGGACCAGTTCGAGCGGGAGTGGAGGGCCGGACTGCAGTTGCGTCCGGTCGACGCGCTGGCGCACGCGCGGCAGGACCGCCCGGACGTCTCCGCGGCAGAGGACGGGCCTGCGACGGCGGTCCACGGCGGTCCTCCCCGGTCGCGTGAGGCAGACGTCGAGCCGCCCCGACCGGCCTGACGGAGGGCGCGAACCCGCTGGACGGGCCCGCACCCGGGTTCCAGCAGCCGGCGCAGGTGCGAGACGTGGGCCTCTACCGATGCCAATGCCTGCGAAGGTGCCTGCTCCTCCCACAGCTCGTCGACCAGTCGGTCGAGGGAGACGGCCCTGCCGGCATCAGGCAGCGACTGCTTCGGCCGGGTCGTCAAGCGGATGTCCGAGATCCGCCAAGGAGGCGGATCGAGGCTCACCCCGGCATCGATCCGACCGACACCCCGAGGAGACCGTCGTGCACATCGACACCGCCCAGTTCCTCGCCGAGCTCGGAGACTGGGCCTGGAACCGCCACGGCAACGTGCTGAGCTGGTACGTCCGGCCGCTCTTCCTCATCCCGTTGGCGTGGTTCGCCCACCGGCGCAGTGGCTGGGGGATCACCGGCACCCTGGTCGCTCTGGCGACCAGCATGTTCTGGTTTCCCGCTCCTGCGGAGCCCGATCCGCGGGTCCAGGCGTTCCTCGAGTTCGAGAAGGCCTGGCTGACCGGCGACTGGAACTCACAGAAGATCCTGATGTCCCTGCTCGCTCCCTTGTCACTCGCCGCCTACTGCCTCGCGTTCTGGCGGCGGTCCTCGATGTGGGGCCTGGTGATCCTCAACCTCATGGTCGGCGGCAAACTGCTCTGGGGCGTCGTCGCGGGGGACGGCACCGGCTGGGCGATGACCGCGCCGGCACTGGCAGGCCTGCTGCTCTGCGACGCCGTCCTCGTCCGGGTGCTGCAGCGACTGCGGGCGCACCGCGAGGATCAGGTGCGCGAGCCGGCCGAGGCATCCCCGAGCTCTTCGGCGGACTCGTCCGGGTCTGCGGCTCTGCTCACCTCGACCAGCCGTACGTCGACGTGAGCCGGTGACGCCGGCGTCGGCTCCACGTCAGGATCGACACCGCGACCGGAACGGGGCCTGACGCCCGCACACGGTCCTGTACCTGCCGGGCGGGCTGGGGCGGGCAGGCCGAGTCGGCATTCACCGAGCTCCGCGAGCTGGAACGGGAGTTCCGGGTCGTCTCGCGGGCCGGGCGCTCGCGCCGCCGGCTCGCCGTCGTCGCCAGGCTCCCTGAGCCGCTGGTGTGTTGGTTCCTGCGCGCGGCGACTGCCCGGCAGCTCGGCGAACTGGACCACGCCACGGCACGGTTGTGGCGCTCCTACGTGCGGGAATCCGCGGCTCGAGACGAGCGCTACCTCCGCGCGGCGCTGCCGTTCCTCCGTTCGGCAGCGGCCGCTCCGGCACCCCCGGGACGGACATCGACTGCTCCGGGTCCCCAGCCGCCGGAGGGCTGAGGGGGGCACGGTGATCGCCCGGACCGGTCCGGGGTCAGAGGGCCCGTCGGCACGGGGTCGATCGAAGCCCTCCGCCGCCGTCGGTTGACCGCCCTCCTCGGTGTGGTTCTCCACGGTCGGCTCACAGCCACAACGGCCCCCAGCGCCGCGCCTCGGCCCGGACCTGGGAGTAGGGGACGTGGGAGCTCTTCGCCTGGCCGATGACGTTGTGGCCCAGGCGCATCGTCAGATTCGCGCGCAGGGTGTGCAGCCGGTTCTCGAAGAGCATCTTCTCGCTGATCCAGGAGACCGCGTCCAGCTCGGGTTTCCACGCGTCGTGGTAGCTCGATGCCGCGCGTGCGAGAGCGGGCACGCCGGGGCCGGACTCACCGATGCAGCGGCCCAACTCGGTGGCCGCTTCCATGGCGGCGTTGACACCCTGGCCGACGGGCGGAAACGGCCCGGCGGCGTCGCCCAGCAGCACCGCCCGTCCTCCGTCGAGCCTGGAGCAGGTCAGCTTCTGGCCGATGTGATAGCAGGTCCGTCCGGCGAAGGCGGCGACGGAGGCCTCGCTGGCCAGGTCCAGCACACGTGGGCAGTTGTGCCGCAGGTAGCGGCGGGCTTCGGTGGCCGATGAGAACGAGAGCTGGCGTCGGGTCCCTATCGCGCAGAACCAGCGTGGTCCGTCGGACTCCTCGTCCCCCGGGATGGCACCGGCGATGCAGAACGGTCTGGTGGCCAGGGCTTGGAGGTAGGTCTCGTCGAGCTGGTCGCTGAGCCGGTCCAGGGCGATCATCGTCAGGTAGTTCGGTAGCGACTTCCTGGTCACGGTGAAGCCCGCGACCTGCTGCTGCATCGCCTGCCGGACCACCGAGCCGGCTCCGTCCGCTCCGACGACGAGGTCGAAGCGCCGCGTCGTGGGTTCACTGCCCGGCGGTGTGAACGACACGGCTCCGGTGGCGACGTCGACATCGCTCACGCGGCAGCCGAACTCGATGTGGACGGCGTCCGTGTGGCGGTCGGTGATCACCGCCATGAGTGCCCGCAGGATGTCGCCGCGCGATCCGGTCCACCCGGGTTCCGGCCAGTCCTCCACGATCCGGTCCTCGTACTGGATGCCCCGGAAGGGCAGCAGCCGGTCGTCGAAGTACCCGGTGGCGTCGACGTCGCGCAGGGCCCGCAGGCCGTGGCCGGTGATGTCGATGGTGTACGAGCGGTCCGGGTTGAACCGTGGGGCCAGGTCCGGGTGTGCGTCCCGTTCCAGGACCGTGGTCGGGATGCCCCGTCGGGCCAGCGCGATGGCCGCTACGAGTCCGGCGGGTCCACCGCCGACGATGGCGATCCCTCCGGTGGCGTCCTGCTGTCCGGACAGGCCGTCCTGGGGGTGGTTCGACATGGCCGGCTCCCTTCTTCCCTCGACGGACAGGTGCGCACGGTCAGGCTCCGTGTTCGCCGGCGGCGTCGCATCGATGACCTCCCCAGTCCTCCGGGAGCTAGCCTTGCCCGGTGCTGCACGGCCGTTGGCCGGAGCGCACCCGCATCGACGGCGTGCTCGCGGGTGCGCGGGCATCGCGCAGCCAGTCGCTGGTCCTCCGTGGGGAGCCGGGGGTCGGGAAGTCGACGCTGCTGGCTTGGGCGGCCCAGCGAGCCGGGCCCGCGCGGTGCCTCCAGGCCAGCGGTGTCCAGTCCGAGATGGAGCTGCCCTACGCGGTGCTGCACCAGCTGCTGCACCCGGTGCTCGATCGGCTCGCCGCCGTACCGCCGGTACAGGCCGAAGCGCTGCGCGGAGCGCTCGGTGTAGGACCGGGGCAGGGGAGGGACCGATTCCTCGTCGCGGTCGGTGTGTTGTCCCTGCTGGCCGACGTGGCCACCGACTCCGGTCTCGTCTGTCTCGTCGACGACGCGCAGTGGGCCGACTCGGCGTCGGTGGAGGCGCTGCTCTTCACCGCACGACGGCTCGAGGCGGAGGGGATCGGGCTGATCTTGGCCGCGCGCGACGGGGACGGGGAGGCCTTCGTCGCGACGGATGTCCCCGAGTTGGTGCTCGGCGGTCTCGACCCGCAGGCCGCGGCCACCCTCGTCGATGAGAGCAGGCCGACGGTGGCCGAGCCGGTCCGCCGCCGGCTCATCGAGAACACGGCCGGCAACCCCCTCGCTCTCCTCGAGGTGCCGGGCATGTTGACCGGCGCCCAGCTCGCCGGGCAGGAGCCGCTACCCGACCCGCTGCCGGTGGGAGCGTCGATCGAGCGGGTGTTCGCCGGCCGGGCGGCGGAACTCCCCGAGCCCAGCCGCCGGTTGCTGGTCCTCGCCGCCGCGGATGACACCGGGCGGCTCGACGTCGTCGGTCGGGCGGCGGCCGGACTGGGCCTGGATCTGGGTGCGCTCGGGCCCGCGGAGGCGGCTGGTCTGGTCCGGGTGTCCGGCGCTCGCCTGGAGTTCCGTCATCCACTGGTGCGATCCGCGGTGTACCAGCAGGCCCAGTTCGCCGTCCGGCAAGCGGCCCACCTCGGCCTGGCGGCGGTGCTCGACGACGTCGCGGACCTCGACCGCCGGGCCTGGCACCTCGCCGCCGGAACGGTCGGGCCCGACTCCCGCATCGCCGAGCTGCTGGAGGAGTCAGCGCAGCGGGCGCGGACGCGCTCCGGTCCCGCGGCGGCCGCGGCCGCGCTCCAGCGGGCCGCCGCGCTCACCGCGGTGCCCGCATTGCGCGGCCGGCGGCTGGTGGCCGCGGCCGAGGCGAGCTGGACCGCAGGCCGCCCCGCCTCCGCGGGCGAGCTGCTGGCGGAGGCGGAACCGCTGCTGGAGGAGCCGGCGCAGCGTGCGGCGCTGCGCGGGCTGCGGGGGCTGATCGAGCTGAGCGGCGGCTCGCCGGACACCGCCTACCCGCTGCTCGTCGCGGCCGCGCTGGAGACCGAGGACCGGACCGTGGCCCTGGCCCATCTCGCGCTCGCGGGTGAGGCGGCCTCCCTCGCAGGCGGGGCCCGGGCGGTCGAACTCGGTCGCGTCGTCCGGCAGGTCGTGTCGGGGGACCCGGGCGCCGACGGGACTGTCGTCGATCTGCTGGTCGGGGTGGCCGAGGTGGCCGCGGGTGACTGGGGGGAGGGCGCGGCCCGGCTGCGGCGGGTCGTGACGGCCGCCCGGGGGTCCGAGGAGCCCATGACGTTGCTGCGCGCCGGACAGGCGTGCCTCCTCCTCGGTGACGAGGTCGCCGCGCGCCGGCTGTACCTGCGGGCGGAACGGGTGCTGCGGCGGGCAGGCGCACTGGGGCTCCTGGCCACGACGCTCAACCGACTCGCTTTCTCCTACGCCCAGTCGGGGCTGCTCGACGACGCCGAGTCGACCTGCCGGGAAGGCATCCGCTTCGCCCGCGAGCTGGGCCAGCAGACGGCCACCGCGGCCGTCGTCCTCGCACTGGTTGCCGCATGGCGCGGCGAGGAGGAGACCTGCCGTCAGCACGCCGAAGACGCGGCCGTCGAGGCGGACGCGCGCCGGCTGGGTGCCGTCGCGGCAGGGGCGGCGTGGGCGCTGGGCCTGCTGGAGCTCGGGCTCGGCCGGCCGGACGAGGCGTTCGTCCGGCTCGATCCGGTCGCCGCCGGACGCGGCCTCGGGCATCCGGGCGTGGCGTTGTGGGCGACTCCTGATCTGGTGGAGGCCGCGGCGCGCGCCGGTCGGCCCGAGAGCGGGCGCGCTGCGCTGGAGCGGTTCGGGGCCTGGGTGCGGCGCGCGGGGACGCCGTGGGGGATCGCGCTCGCCCAGCGCGGCGCCGCGCAGCTCGCGGGCGGCGACCCGGCCGCCTACGAGGCGGCGCTGGAGCAGCACAGCGCGGCTGCGCGGCCGTTGGACGAGGCCCGCACGCGGCTCTCCTACGGTGAGGCGTTGCGGCGCCGACGCCGGCGGGTGGACGCGCGGGCTGCGCTACGAGCCGCCGCCGAGGCGTTCGATCGCGCCGGGGCCGCGCCGTGGGCGGAGCGGGCGCGCGCCGAGCTGCGGGCCACGGGGGAGACGCTCGGCCGACGCGAGACCGCCGAGTGGAGGCGGCTCACCCCGCAGGAGCGCCAGATCAGCCGGCTGGCCGCGAGCGGTGCGTCCAACCCGGAGATCGCCATGCAGTTGTTCCTGTCCCGGAAGACCGTGGAGTACCACCTGCACAAGGTCTTCACCAAGCTCGGTGTCGCCGGACGGTTGGATCTCGCGCACCTCCCGATGGACTAGGGACCTCCCGGATTCGCGCAAGCAGCCCTCTGTCCAGGCTCGGCGGTGCAGTCCTTCCGGCTACCCGACGAGGTGAGCGCCATGACGACCATCGACCGGCCCTCGACCCGCCGCCGCAGGTTCGTGGGCCTCGTGATCCTCGCCGTCGTCGTGCTGTGGCTGGTCGGCCAGTTCATCCCGACGACGACCCAGTCGCGCTCGTTCAGCATGGGTGCGGGGACATCTCTGCTGCACGTCGAGGTCGGCACCGGTTCGGTCGTCCTGACCCGGGCCGAGGACGAGGTGCTCCGGGTGCACCGGACCGTCCGCCACGGTTGGCGGGCGCCGGAGATCGACGAGCACACCTCCGGCTCGCGTGCGGTCATCGAAGCGGGATGCCCGGGGTTCCTCGGTGGCCGGTGCGAGCTCGACTACGAGATCGCGGTTCCGGACGGACATGTGGTCGAGCTCTCGACCAGCTCGGGGGATCTCGAGGTCCGGGGGCTGCGGACGCAGTTGCTGCGGACCAGTGTGTCCAGCGGTCGGACCACCCTCGTCGACGTCACCGGGCCCATCGAGTTCCGGTCCAGCTCCGGTTCGGTCAGCGCCACGGAACTGAGCAGCCGCAGCGTCGTGGCGGAGGTCTCGTCGGGCAGCACCAACCTGGAGTTCGCCGTCGCGCCGACCGATGTCATGGTGGAGGCCAGCAGCGGGGACGTCACCCTGCAACTCCCCGAGGACGGCAACCCCTACCAGGTGCGCGCGCAGAGCAGCTCCGGCCAGGTGCAGGTGGACCTGCCCGTCGACCCCGGGTCTCCGCGCTCGATCACCGTGACCGTGAGCAGCGGTGACGTCGACGTGCTGCCCGTTGACGATTGAGCGGCTGCGGATCTCCACCCGAGACGCGAGCGACCACGGAGGGCTGTCGGAGATGGCGACGCAGACGTCGTTCGCGCCGACCTCCGCCCCGGCGCAGCGGTGGACGAGCCGGCTGCGACCAGGTCCCGGACACTGCGGCGGAACTCCGCCGGATGTCCACGCCGCCCATGCGGCCTCCCGGGACTCGGCAGGCCTCAGGCCTGACCGGGGTCACCTCACGGCCCCGTGGTCGCGTCCGGGTGCTCATCGGGCGAACGCCGTCACGAGCGCGGTCATCAGTGTGTGGTGGTCGTAGGCGCGCGTGGTGTTGGCCATGACGACGATGCCCAGCCCCAGGTCGGGATAGAGACGCATCGCGTTCCAGAAGCCGCCGCCGGTGCCCCAGTGCTCGACGAACCCCGGCCGGGCATCCCGGTCGGCGGGGCGGCGGAACCACCCCACGCCCAGATCGAACGGCTTGCCGGGGGTGGCGATGGTGCGCATGGCGCGCGCAGTTGCCGGAGCGAGGAGCCGGGTGCCGTCGATGGTGCCGTCGGCGAGGTGCAGGCGGAGCAGCCGGGCGGCGTCCGGGGCGCTGCCGACGAGGCCGCCGTAGCCGGCACCTGCCACCCGGAACGGGCGCAACGCAACGTGCTGCCCGTGCCGTTCGCCCACGATCCAGGACGGCAGGGCCGCGCGCAGCAGCGGGGTGGCTGCGCGCGGGAGGTGCACGTAGCCGGTGGCCTGGTGGGTGTCGGTGCGTTGGACGAAGTCGGTGGCGGTCATGCCGGCAGGGGCCAGCAGCGCCCGCCGCACGTGGTCCTCGAACGGTCCACCGTCGACGCGGGCGATGGCCGCGGCGAGGACCAGGTAGCCGAGGTTGGAGTAGCGAGCCGGCCCGCCGGCGGGCCGCTTCGGCCGGCCGTGTCGGGCCAGTACCCGTCGGGCGTAGCGCTCCACGTCTGTGTCGGGGGCGTCGGCGGGCAGGACCCAGCGCACCGGCAGTGGGTTGGCCGCCCCGGCGGTGTGGTTGAGCAACTGCCGCACCCGTGGCTGCTCGCGCGTGGGCGCCGTGTAGTCCGGCACCAACTCGCACACCGGGGCGTCGAGGTCCAGTCGGCCCTCGTCGGCCAGCCGCATCGCCGCGGTCGCGGTGCCGATCTTGGACATCGAGAACCACAGGTAGCTGGTGTCGGGCGTGGCCGGACGCCGGGTGGCCAGGTCGGCGTGGCCGAAGCCCTCGGCGAACAGCAGTCGGTCGGCGTCGGTGACGGCGACGGTCAGGCCTGGTACGTGGTGGCGGTCCATCAGGTCGGTGATGGTGGCGCGGGCGGTGTCGAGCACGGCGGGGTCAGTGGGCCGGGTGGACGGGGGCGGGGACATCGCGGGTGCCTTCTCTCCGTTGGGATCGGACGAAGTCGATGTAGGCGCGGACGTGCGCCTCTTCATCGGCGGCCAGCGGGGGGCCGTCGTAGGTCAGCCGACCGGTCGTCTTCGGCTCGGCGGTGGGGACGGTGTAGGGGCGCGGGTCCAGGCCGCCGACCTCGCGCAGGGCCGCGTCCAGGCGTTGCAATGCGACGCGTTGCCGCGGCTCGTCGGGGCCGAGGGCGGCGGCCAGGGTGCGGGTGGCGGCGAAGAAGGTCGTCGCCGTCTCCACGTGTGCTTCCTCGCCTGCGGGGGTCAGGGCGATGAGTCGGGATCGTCCGTCGGCGGGATTGGGCCGCTGCTCCACGTGCCCGCGCTGCTGCAGCCGGCGAATCAGCGTCGAGACCGTCGTCGGCCGCATGGCCGTCCAACGGACCACTTGGGTAGCGGTGACCGGACCGAAACGGCGCAGCAGCGAGTAGAAGCCGAAGTCCTCCCCGGAGAGGCCCCCGCTGTCAGCGAGCACGTCATCGAGGGCGCCGGAGATGAGGTGGTTGACCAGCCAGAGGTCGAACAGCACGGACATCTGCGGGGTGCTGCTCTGCGACGCCATCTAGCGATATTACGGTCACGTACCAAACCGATGCAAGGTCGCAGTATCGGCCTCTTCGCGGTGGCCCCGCGGCCGTCACTCCCGCCCCGGCGGCGGGTGACCCGGAAGGGCGGCAGCGGGTGGTCCGTGCGGCCGTTGACGGCGTGCAGCGAGAGCCGGGAGTTCGATGTCGGCGGCCGCGTGATGACCGTCGAGCCGGTGGGCCCGCGCTGGCGTCCGGCCTGATCGCGCGTAGCGCTCCGGCGGAGCAGGCCGTCAGCGGGGCCCAAGCTGGCGCGGGCGGCCGCTGGCAGGTCGATGTATGCGGGCCACGACGGTCACGGACTCCACGACGTCGGCGGCGGGGCCGAGCGCCGCGCGGACGGCTACGACGACACCGGCCGCCACCCGCTCACGTCGAGCAGTCGGGCTGCGGCCCGGCCACCCGGTGGGGATGCGGCTAGGCCGTGTTGATCAAGTCTGATTTGATCGAGATCAGGGTGGCGGCGAGGCTGACGGCGGCGCAGTAGCTGCGGAAGAGCCTGTCGGAGCGCATCGCGATTCCGCGCCACACCTAGGCCTCCTCGGCGCCCCAGCGTCCGAGCGCGACGATCGCCTCGCGCAAGGCAAGCCCGCGATCGGTCAGCGCGTAGGCCCGGGTGTTGTGCCGGAGCGGCAGACGGGTCAGTACGCCGGCCGCTTCGAGCTCGCGCAGGCGGGTCGCGAGCATGTTCGTCGGCACTCCGAGGTCGCGCTGCAGATCGCCGTAGCGCTGCGGCCCGTCGAGCAGCCGCTCCACGACGAGCAGGGCCCACCGTGCTCCGACGATGTCGAGGGCCGCGGCGAGGTCGCTCACGCGGTCGGATCGGCGTCCGGCTTCATCCAGAACGGCGAGTAGTGGTAGCCGTCGGGGTCGTCGAACTGGCGCTGGTACATGAAGGGGTAGTCGTCGGTGTCACCGATCCGCCCGCCGGCGGCGCCGGCGCGCTCGGCGAGCTCGTCGACCGCCTCGCGGCTGCCGAGGTCGAACGAGACCGTGACCTTCGAGGGCGTGTGGGGTCCGCCGACCAGCTCGTCGACGCCGCCGACGCTCGCGTACATCTCGCGGCTGCCGAGCATGACGTACTGCTCGGGCGCGATCGCGAAGCACGACACGTTGTGATCGGACATCTCGGCGTTGAGCGTCCAGCCGAGGGCGGTGTAGAAGGCGGTCGCGCGCTCGACGCTCTCGACCGGGCAGGTGATGAAGAGGCTCATGCGGTCCACACTTGCAAAATGCAAGTGTGACGTCAAGTCCCGGCCGCGCACTCAAAGTTGGACCGTGTTCATCGAGAGCTTTCGTTTCCGGCCAGGTGAGTCTTGAACGGTGACGCGGCAGGAGATCTCTGACGATGTGTGGTCCGTGATGGAACCGCTGATGCCAACGGTGATCGGGCGTTCGCGGCCGTGGACGGATCACCGGCTCGCTGTCGAAGGCATGGCGTGGAGGTTCCGCACTGGGGCGCCGTGGCGGGACGCGCCGGACCGGTTCGGGAAGTGGAACTCGATCCACAAGCGGTTCAACCGTTGGGCCGAGGACGGCACCTGGGGGAAGCTGTTGGCCGAGGTGCAGACGCAGGCAGACGCCGCCGGGAAGATCGACTGAGTCGTGTCCATCGACTCCACGATCGCGCGTGTGCATCAGCACGGCGCGACCCTCTCGCGGGACACAGGGGGCTCTGCCGAATCACGAGAATCCATGGCTCGAGCCGCCTGATCATGGGATCGGCCGCTCCCGCGGCGGGCTGACGACCAAGCTGCACCTGGTCTGCGACGGGCGCGGCAGACCGTTGGGGATGATGATCACCGGCGGGAACATCGACGACACCACGATGATGACCGCCGTGCTCGAGGACATCCGCGTGCCCCGCGCCGGGAAGGGTCGGCCGCGCACCCGCCCCGACCGAGTCCTGGCCGACAAGGGGTACCCGTCCAGAGCGAACCGAGCCTGGCTTCGCGAACGAGGCATCGCGGCGACGATCCCTGAGCGGAACGACCAGATCGCGCACCGCCGAAAAAAGCCGGGCAGGCCGATCGACTTCGGCGACCAGCAGCAGGAACGCTACAAGGGCCGCAATGTCGTCGAGCGCTGCTTCAACCGGCTCAAGCAGTGGCGCGGAATCGCGATGCGCTCCGACAAGCTCCTCCGCAGCTACCGCGCCGCCGTCAGCCTTGCCGCCACCCTGATCTGGATCAAATCAAACTCGATCTACACGGCCTAGCTTTCGCCCTTGACGTCAAGGGCGCCTGCGGACGTGCCTCAGTGGACCGGGCACTGTGG
>NZ_JALPKQ010000040.1:0-52633 GCF_051383655.1 Geodermatophilus sp. CPCC 205761 | reverse complement strand
CCGACTTCGCGCCGCGGGCGGCGGCCACCGGCGCGGTGGCGACCGGCGCCGGGACGACCGCGGCCGCGACCGGCGCACCCTCGACGGCGGGGGTGCCCGCCGCAGCCGGGGTGGTTGCCGCGGTGGGCGCCGTGGGCGTGGCGGCGGCACCGTGCAGGAGCAGCCACAAGCCCGCGGGCATCCCGGCCGCGGTCACGGTGGCGTCCTCGGGCGGGACGTCGTCCGTCGCCGGGGCGGCGTCGGGGGCGGTCTCGTCGGGCGCCTCGGACTCCCCGGCCGGGGAGCGGCCGGTGCGGCCCTGCCCGTCGGCGACGGCGTCGTCGAGCGCGGTGGCGAACTGCTCGCCACCGGCCGCCGGGCCGGTGCTCGCGGGCGTCGCCGGTGCGACCGCCGGCGCGGCCGGCATCACGGGACTGGTCATCGGTAGCTCTCCGCCTTGCTCATCACGGCGCGGACGTAGTTCTGGGTCTCGCTGTAGGGCGGGATGCCGTCGTACCGGCGCACCGTCCCGGGGCCCGCGTTGTAGGCGGCCAGGGCCAGCTCGGTCGAGCCGAACTGCTCGGTGAGCTGGCTCAGGTAGCGCGCGGCGCCGTCGACCGCCGAGGCCGGGTCGAGGGCGTTCACGCCCAGGCCCGCGGCCGTGGCGGGCATGAACTGCATGAGGCCCCGAGCGCCGGCGGAGGAGACCGCCGAGGCGTCGAAGCCGGACTCCTGCGAGGCGACGGCCGCCAGCAGCGCGGGGTCGACGCCGTGCTTCGCGCCGGCCGAGGTGAACAGGTTCGCGTAGGGGACGCCGGCCAGCGAGCCCGTCGCCGCGCTCGCGACGGGAGCCGACTGGGCCGGCAGCACCCGCCGGATGACCGTGGGGCTGCCGACGTCCTGCACCTTGACCGTCTCGCCGGCCTGCGGGGCGGCGATCATCTTGCCGTCGCCGATGTAGATGCCCACGTGGTCGATCCCCGGCCGGGAGGAGTGGTCGAAGAAGACCAGGTCACCCGGACGGGCCTGGGCCAGCGAGGCCACCGCGGTGCCGGCGGTCGCCTGCTGCGACGAGGTGCGGGGCAGCTCGACGCCGAGGTTGCCGTAGACCAGCTGGGTGAAGCCCGAGCAGTCCAGGCCGGTGGCGGGGTCGGTGCCGCCCCACTGGTAGGGCACGCCGAGGTACTTGCGGGCCTCGGCGACGACGGCGCTCTCCGAGGCGGTGCCCGCGGGAGCGGTCGCGGTGGCCGGCGCGGCGGTGGTGCCGGTCAGCCCCGCCGCGGCGGCGGCCGAGGCCCACGTCGACGACGAGGTGCGCGCGGTCGGGAGGAAGCGGGTCTGGATCTCGCTGATCCGGGCCTGCACGGCGATCAGTCCGTCCACGACACCTCCCCCGAGGGGGTGCGCCGGCTCGAGCGGCCGGTGACGAGGTCGTCCACGCTCCTCTCCTCGGCAGCCTGCTCGGCGATCCGCACCGTCTCGAGGTGTCGTTCTCGCAACCGCTCCAGCCCCTTGGTGCGCTGGGCGGCGGCGGTCCAGGAGGAACGGACCAGCTGGGCCTGCTCGGCGGAGGCGGTGGCCAGCGCGCGGGCGGCCGCGGCGTCCTCGGCCGCGACCCGGCCGAGCACCATCGCGGCGCGGAAGGCGCCCGAGGAGGTCGTGCCGGTCGGGACGATGGCGCCGACCGCCGCCTCCGCTGCGGTGGCCCGCGAATCGGCGTCGGCCGCGGCGCGGGCGGCCTCGGCGGCGGCGAGGGCGGCGGTGCGCTCCTGGGTACGGCGCAGCTCGAGGACCGGCTGGAGCCGGAAGGCCGCGTGCTTCACGCCACCTCCCGGCGCGGCTCAGCGAGCCGCGTCACGACCGGACGATGCGGTTCAGCCAGGCCCACGCCTCGGGGGCCGGGGTGAGCTCACCGGTGGACTGCTGCAGGAAGGACTCGATCGCCGGTGCCAGGTGCCGGGCGCGGTCGACCACGGGGTCGGCGCCGTCCTGGTAGGCGCCGATCTCGATGAGCTCCTTGACGTCGCGCAGCGCACCCATCAGCCGCCGGACCTCCCGCGCGTCGGCCATCTGCGCCGGCGGCACGACCGCGCCGGCGACCCGGGAGATCGACTCCAGGACGTCGATAGCGGGGAAGTGGCCGGTGGTGGCCAGCTTGCGGGTCAGCACGATGTGGCCGTCGAGGATGGACCGCGCGGTGTCGGCGATCGGCTCGTTGTGGTCGTCACCCTCGACCAGCACCGTGTAGAGGCCTGTGATCGACCCGGTGGTCGAGGTGCCGGCCTTCTCCAGCAGCCGCGGCATCATCGCGAAGACGCTCGGCGGGTAGCCGCGGGTCGCCGGGGGCTCGCCGGCCGAGAGCCCGACCTCGCGCTGGGCCATGGCGGTGCGGGTGATCGAGTCCATGAGCAGCAGCACGTCGCGGCCCTGGTCGCGGAAGCCCTCGGCGATGCGGGTGGCGACGAACGCCGCCTTGAGCCGCACCAGCGGGGGCTCGTCGGACGTGGCCACCACGACGACCGTGCGGGCCATGCCCTCGGGGCCGAGGTTCTCCTCGAGGAACTCCTTGACCTCGCGGCCACGCTCGCCGATGAGACCGATGACCCGGACGTCGGCGTCGGTGCCCCGGGTGATCTGGGACAGCAGCGTGGACTTGCCCACGCCGGAGCCGGCGAAGATGCCCAGCCGCTGACCCTTGCCGCAGGGGACGAGGGTGTCCAGCGCCCGGACGCCGAAGGTGAGCGGCTCGGCGACCCGGCTGCGGGAGAGCACGTGCGGCGTCTCGCTGGCCAGGTCGACGAACTCCAGGCCGGCGTCCAGCGGGGCGCCGCCGTCCACCGGCCGGCCCAACCCGTCGAGGACCCGGCCGAGCAGCGCTTCCCCGACCGGCACCTGCAGGGGCATGCCGGTGGCCCGCACGGGCGCACCGGAGTGGACGCCGGAGAGCTCGCCCAGCGGCATGCAGGTGAGCCGGTCGCGGGTGACCGCGACCACCTCGGCCAGCAGCCCGCGCGGACCGGGGTTGACCTCCACGAGGTCGCCGACGGCCGCGACGACGCCCTCGACGCTGAGGGTGAGCCCCATGGCGCCGACGACCTGCCCGGTCAGCTGCGGGCGGGCCGCCGCGCGGGCGCGGTCGAGCAGCCCCATCCCGGTCACGGGGCGAGCACCGCGCGCACGCGCTCGAGCGCCGTGCTCAGCTGGGCGTCCACCCGCGTGACACCGGTCTCGGCGACCGCGCCGGCCCGCTCGACCGACGGGTCGGCGACCACGCGCACGGTGCCGGGCAGCCCGGTCAGCGCGTCGGCCGGGATCTCGGCGAGGTCGTCGGGGTGCAGCCGGACGACGGTGGGTGCGTCGGCCGGGCAGAGCGTCAGCGCCCGGCGGACGGCGTCCATCGTGGGGGAGTCGGCCAGGGCGAGCTCGCGGCAGAGGAGGTCCTCGACCAGCGTGAGCACGATCGAGATCACCGAGTCGCGGACGTCCTCGGCGACCGGCAGCGTGGCCTGCTCGAGCTGGGTGACGGCCGAGCCGAGCGCCGCGGTGGCCGAGACCAGCCGCCGCTCCCAGCGCGCCTGCACCTCGGCCAGGCGCGCCTCGGCGGCCCGCTCGGCCTCGGCGACGACGTCGGCGGCGGCCACCAGGCCCTCGGCGTGCCCGGCTGCGTAGCCCTCGCGGTGCGCGTGCTCGCGCAGCCGGGCCAGCTCCTCGGCGTACACGTCGCCGAGCCGGAACGAGGGCCGGTTGGCCGGCACCGGCATGTCGGCGGCGCGGCGGATCGACGTCCGCCGCTCGACGACCGGCTGGTCGGCCGCCCGCGGCCCGGGGACGGCGGCGCGGTAGGGCGCCGCCGCCTCGGCGGACGCGCCGCGCAGCAGCGCGGACACCCGCCGGGGGGCGGCGTCGGGCGGTCTCCTCGCCGATCGGCCGTCGTCAGGCGACGAACTCATCGTCGCCCCCACGCGAGATGGTCAGCGCGCCCTGCTCCTCGAGCGTGCGGATGACGCTGACGACCTTGCCCTGGGCCTCCTCGACCGTCCGCGTGCGGACCGGGCCGAGCAGCTCGATCTCCTCGGCGAGGTTCTCCGCGGCACGCTCGGAGAGGTTCCGGACCACCTTGTCGCGCACGTCGGGGCGCACGCCCTTGAGCGCGGTCGCCAGGTCGTTGGCCTCGACCTCGCGCAGCACCAGCTGCAGCGAGCGGTCGTCGATGGTGACGATGTCCTCGAAGACGAACATCTGCGAGCGGACCTGGTCGGCCAGCTCCGGGTCGGTGTTGTCCAGCCACTCGAGGATGGAGCGCTCGGTCGGCCGCGGGGAGCGGTTGATGATCTCGACCAGGGTCTCGACACCACCGACGGTGCTCATGTCCTGGTGCGCCAGCAGCGAGCCCATGCGGCGGCCCAGCTCCTCCTCGACCAGCCGGACCATCTCCGGGGAGGTGCGGTCCATCGTGGCGATGCGGTGCGCGACCAGCGCCTGCTGCTCCGGGCCGAAGCCGGAGAGCACCTCGGCCGACTGGGCGGCCGTGAGGTGGGCCAGCACGAGCGCGATGACCTGCGGGTGCTCGTCCTTGAGGAACGTCACCAGCTGCCGGACGTCGGCGTTGCGCAGCGAGGAGAACGGCACCTCGGAGTAGACGACGTTCAGCCGGGACAGGATGCCCTCGGCCTTGTCCTCGCCGAGACCGGCGGCCAGGATCTCGCGGGCGAAGTCGATGCCGCCGCGCCCCACGAACCGCTGCGCGGACATGAGGTGGTGGAACTCCTCCAGCACGCCGTCCACGTCGTCGGGTTCGACGGTGCCCAGCCTCATGAGCTCGCGGGTGATCTGCTCGACCTCCCGCGGGCGCATCTGGGCCAGCAGGGCACCGGCCTCCTCCCGGCTGAGCTGGGCGATGAACACCGCGGCCTTGCGGAGGCCGGGCATGGCGGGCCGCTGCCGGATCGCCGGCAGGACGGCGGTCTGCGCGGTCGGGGAGATCCCGACCATCTGCTCCACGCTCGCGAGCGTCATGACTTGGCTCCGCTCTCGGTGAGCCAGCCGCGCAGCATGGCGGCGACCTCGTCGGGCTTCTCACTGACCATCGTGGCGATCTCCCCGCGCACCCGCTGCCGCTCGGCGGCCTCGAGCTCGGCCTGGACGTTGTCGACCTGGATCTCCCGGGTGCTCTCGATCCGGATGCGGTCGAGCTCGGCCATGACGTCCTCGGGCAGCTCGAGCGCCTCGTAGTCGTCCTCGTCCTCCCCGCGGCGGCGCGAGCGCAGCCAGACGACGAGGACGAGCAGCGCGATGCCGAGGGCGATGCCGCCGGTCTTGATCATCGACCAGAGCTGCTCCTGCTGCTCCGCCTCGCGGGCGGCCTCCAGCTCGGCGGCCGCCTGGTCGGCGGCGGTCGTGTCGAAGGCCATGGCGGCGACGGTGATGTCGTCGCCGCGGGCCACGTCGAGGCCGACAGCGTTGCCGATCAGGTCCTGCACCTGGCCCTGGTTGAGGTTGCCGGCCACGGCCTGGTCCATGACCACCGAGACGGTGAGCCGGTTGATCGCACCGGGCGCGCCCTGGACGGTCTCGACGGTCTCCCCGACGGCGTTGTTCGAGGTCGTGGACTCCTTGTTGTACGTGGAGTCCCCGGTGCCCCCCGCGTCGGTCTGGTTCTCCGGCCCGAGGACGCCGCCGACGGCGGCACCGGTGCCGGTGTAGTCCTCGGTGCTGGTGCTCTCCGAGATGGGCGGGGTGCCCTCCTGGTAGGTGTAGGTCGTCGACGTCGTGTCGCGCTGCGACAGGTCGAGGTCGGCGCGCACGGACACCTGGGCGCGGCCGGGGCCGAGGACCCGGTCGAGGATCACCTGGGCGTTGGCGGCCAGCCGGTCCTCGTACTCCTGCTCCAGCTGTGAGCGGGCATCGCCGGCGGCGGCGGTCACGCCCTGGCCGGGGGCCGACAGGACCTTGCCGGTGGAGTCGGCCACGGTGACCTGCTCGGCGTCCATGTCCTGGACGCTCGACGAGACGAGGTTGGTGACCGCCTGCACCTGCTCACCGGAGAGCGTCGTGCCGGGCGCCAGGTCGAGCAGCACCGACGCGGTCGGCTCGGACTCGTCGCTGACGAAGACCTCGTCCTCCGGCAGCGCCACGTGGACGACGGCCGAGCGGACCCCCTCGAGCGACTCCAGCGTCTTGGCGAGCTCGCCCTCGATGGCGCGCTGGTACTGCACCTGCTGCTGGAACTCGCTGGTGGTGATGCCCGACTCCTCGAGCAGCGCGTAGCCGGTCTCGGAGCCGGCGGGCAGGCCCTTGCCGCTCATCGAGAGGCGCAGGTCGTAGACCTGGTCGTTGGCGACCATGATCGTCCCGCCACCGTCGGCGAGCTCGTAGGCGACGCCGGCCGCGTTGAGCTCGTCGACGATCGCCGAGGCGTCGGTCGACGCGAGGTTGGAGAACAGCGGTGCCATCGTCGGGGCGGTGCTCCACCGGACGAAGAAGAACCCGCCGAGGAGCAGCCCGACGGCCAGCAGGCCGATGACGACCTTCTGACCGAGGCTGATCGTGGACAGCGTGGAGCGGATGCGCTCCAGCGGCCCGGCGAGGGCGGCAGGCATCAGACCGGCATCCTCATGATCTCGGTGAAGGCCTCAACGGCCTTGTTCTTGAGGGTCACGACCATCTCGGTGGCGAGCTTCGCCTCGTTCGCCGCGATCATGTAGTCGTGCACGTCGCGCAGGTCGCCGGTGGCGGCCTGGGTGGCCAGGTCGTCGGAGGCCGACTGGGTGGCCTGCAGCTCGTCGAACGACGACGCCAGCACCGAGGCGAAGTCGCCGGAGGCCGGCGACGTCGCCGCGGTGCCGGCTGCCGCGTCGGCCGCGCTGACACCGAAGGTCGGCAGCGTGGGCAGCGCGGCGGAGATGCCGCCGATGGGGGAGGTCATGGGGATCAGCCCTTCCCGAGCTGGAGAGCGGCCTGGTACGCGTTCGTCGCGCGCTCGACCACGGCGAGGTTCGCCTGGTAGCCGCGCTGGGCCATGAGGAGGTTGGTCATCTGCTCCCCGAGGTCGATGTCGGGGTAGCGGACGTAGCCCTCCGCGTCGGCCAGGGGGTGGTCGGGCTGGTGGACCAGCCGGCCCTCGGCGCTGCCGAGCTCCGCACTGGCGACGCGGACGCCGCCCTCGCCGGAGCCGTAGTCCACGGCCTGGGCGACGACGAGGCGCTCCTGGAAGGCGGCCTCGTCGGTGCTGGTGACCGTGTTGATGTTCGAGATGTTGTCCGAGACGGCGTCGAGCCACTTGCGGTGCGCGAGCAGGCCGGAGCCGGAGATGTTGAGGCTGTCGAACACCGCGTCACGCCGTCCGCAGGGCCGTGCGCATGACGGTGTACTTGCCGTCGAGCGCGTTGAGGGCCAGTTGGTAGCGCAGTCCGGTCTCGGTCGCGATCACCGTCTCGGCGTCGAGGTTGACGTTGTTGCCGTTGGTGTTCGTCGGCTCGAGCGAGCGGGCGGTGGTGCCGCCGGTGACGACCGGCGTCTGGCCGCTGGACAGGGCGCCGCGCAGACCCGACTCGAAGTCGACCCGGCCGGCCAGGAAGCCGGGCGTGTTGATGTTCGAGATGTTGTCGGCGGTGACGCGCTGCCGCGAGGCCAGGCCGGCCAGGGCGGCGTGCAGGGTCGTCGAGGTGACGTCGCCGATCATCGGACGGTGGTGCGGGCAGGGCGGCAGGACACGATCGGCCTCCGGGTACGCAGGAGACACTCGCGAGCGAGTGAGGGGTCCGCCGATCCGTGGCGAGGGCTGTGCTGTCCGTGCTCACCCCTCATCGGCGCCCCCGGCGGTCCCCGTGACCGATCTCGGGCACTCGGGTGACGGCAGGGGCGGGAGGGGACCGGCGGGGCGGGACGTGCGGATGTGACAGGTGGGGGCCGCGAGGGCGCCCGGCGTCGGGGCTGGTGCGGATGGGGTCGGTGAGCCCGCGTCTGCCCCTCGACCGGGTGTCGCGCGGGGGCCCCGGCACGCCGAGGGGTGACGCTCAGGGGGAGTCACGTTCGCCGCGGGCGCCCTGCGGGTGCGGCGGCGAACCGGGAGGGACCGGGCCGCGACGGCCGGGTCGGGAGGAAGAGCCCCGTTTGAGCATCAAGTTCGTGAAGCGCGTGACGTTCCTCTGTCCCGCCCTGCTGACGGGCGGCCCGGAGGCCGTCCACCAGGCCGCCCAGGTGCTCAACCAGGAGGGTCTGCCGGCCGACATCGCGTACTACGGCGCGGGCGGCGGCCTGCGCATCGACGGCAGCCGGCTGGAGGTCACGCCGCCGGCGGAGAACCCGTGCCTCACCGAGTTCGCCCACTACGAGCCGGTGGTCTGCCGGCAGGCGCTGCTCCGCCGCCACCACCTGGTGGTGCTGCCGGAGGTGCTGGCCGTCCAGGCCGCGTCGATCCCGGGTGCGAGCGTGGCCGTCTGGTGGCTGTCGGTCGACAACGGACTGCTCGGTGTCGGGGAGGCGGCCCGCCGGTCGCTGTTCGCCGACCGCTCGGTGCGGCACTTCCACCAGAGCGCGTACGCCGAGGACTTCCTGCGCGGCGTCGGCATCCCGGCCAGCTACCCGCTGGGCGACTTCACCGACCCGCGGTTCACCGCCGTGCCGTCCACGGGACCGAACCCGGAGCCGGCGGTGGCCTACAACCCGGCCAAGGGCGCCGATCTCGCGGCGGCGTTCTTCGGGGGCAGCCCCGGGCTGCGGGCGGCGCCCATCCAGGGCATGTCCAAGCCGCAGATCGTCGACCTGCTCGGCTCGACCATGGTGTACGTCGACTTCGGTCATCTGCCCGGCAAGGACCGCCTCCCGCGGGAGGCCGCGGCCAGCGGGGCCGTCGTCTTCGTGCGGCGGCTCGGGGCCGGCCGGTTCGCCGGGGACTTCCCCGTGCCCGACTTCTTCCGGTTCGACGAGGCGGACGTGCACTCCGGCGAGCTGGCGCGGCGGGTCGCCGCCGTGCAGGTCGAACCGGGGCGGTTCTGGGCGGAGCAGGAGCCCTTCCGGGCGCGGATCAGCGGCGAGCGCGAGGAGCTGCGCGAGCAGGTGCGCCGGCTCCGGGGACAGCGGCAGGCTGCCTGACGCGCGGAGGCCGGCCCGGCGGTGCGCCGGGCCGGCCTCAGAGTGCGCGGTCGAAGAACGAGGCCGCCGGGCGGGCCGGGGCGTAGGTCATGCGGGCCGCGACGTCCCGCTGCTTGCGGGACTGGATGATGGCCTCGACCAGTGCCTCGGCGACGGCCAGCTGGTGCTGGAGCAGGCGGGCGGCGCGCTCCCGCAGGTCGGCCGGGACGGGGCCGAGCCCGGTGGGCGGGACCCAGTCCTGGACCCGCCGTCCCCAGGCCTCGACCTCGTCGGCGCGGTCGGTGTCCATGCTCGCCTCGGCGGCGAGCACCTCGCCCTCGAGGTCGTCGAGGACGGTCGCCCACTCGGCCGACGGGACCGCGTCCGCGCCGGGGGAGGGACGGTCGGTGGTCATGCCGGGGTGGCGGCGAGCGAGGCGGCGGCCTGCCGCCAGGCGTCGCGGAGCGGCTCGACGACCTGCAGGCAGGAGGCCACCCGGTTGCGGTCGCCCTTGACGTTGGCCTGCACGAGCTCGCCGATCAGCCAGGTGTAGAGAGCGGCCAGCCGGGGCCCGCCCTCCCACGCCTCGACCTGCAGGCTGCTGCGCAGCTCGAGCACGATCTCCTGCGCGTGCTGCAGCTGCTCACTCGCCTGCTCGCGGTCACCGCCGGCGAGGGCGCTGCCGGCGCGCTCGAGGTCCAGGGCGAGCCGGTCGTAGAGCATGACCAGCAACCGCTGCGGGGAGGACGTCGTGACGGTGTCGCCCATGTAGCGGGCGCGGAGCGAGGCAGTGCTCATGGGGTGCGGGTCTCCAGGGTCAACGTCGGGGGAGCGGCGTCGGTGGGGGACGTCGGGGGGCTCAGGAGGCTCAGGAGGAGGACCAGGTCGGCAGGCCGGCGAGCTGGCCGGCCAGCCAGCTCGACTGGTTCTGCAGCGTGCCGAGAGCGGTCTCCATCGCGGTGAACTGGCGGGTGAGGGTCTCCTTGCGGAGTGCCAGCCGGGTGTCCCAGTCGGCGATGCGCGCCTCGAGGTCCTTCGCGCTGGCGTCGCTGCTCTTGGCCAGCAGGGTCAGCGTGCCGGTCGTGCCGTCCGACGCGGACTTGGCCAGCGCCTCGATCTTCGCGGCCAGGCCCACCGGCTCGGCGCTGGTCCCCGTGCCGGACGTCGCCGTCAGGAAGTCGCGGGTGCCGGCGGGGTCCTCGGCGAGCGCGGCGAGGAACGCGGCCTTGTCGAACTTGAGCTTGCCGTCCTTGGTGAGCTGGATCCCGTAGGTGGCGGCGGATTCGCCGCCGATGCCGCCGGAGACGACGTCGAGGACCCGGCCGGACAGGGTGCGCAGCGTGCTGTCGCCCTTCAGCGTCGCGGTGGTGCTGTCCTTGGCGGTGTAGTCCGTGACGACCTGCAGCGCGTTGTTGGCCGCGTCGACCAGTGCCTGCACCTTGGCGGCGGTGGCGTCGGCGTCGCGGGCCACCGCGACCGTGGCGGTCTCGCCGGCCTTGGCCACGGTGATCGTGGTGTCGGAGAGCAGGCCGGAGAAGGTGTTGCTCGACGAGCTGACGGTGTAGGCACCGGTGCCGGAGCCGATCGTCAGCTGCGCGTTGGTGCCCTTGGTGAGCTCGGTGAAGCCGGGGCCGCTGGTCACCTCGAAGACGCCGGCGGTGCCGGCGGTCTTGGTGCTCAACTGCATGCGGTACTGGCCCTCGGCGACCTGGACGACGGTGGCGGTGAGCCCGAGCTCGGTCTTGGCGTTGATCGCGGCGGCCGCCTCGGTCAGCGTCGCCGTGCCGCCGCCGTCGGTGTCGAGGGCGATCGAGGTGGTCGTGCTGCCGACCTTGATGTCGATCGAGGTGGCGCCGAAGTCGGTGTCGGCGGCGGCGGTCTTGCCGGCCGGAGCGGTGAACACGGCGGCGCTGCGCAGCGCGTGCGAGGTCGCGAGCGTGTCGACCGTGAAGGTGAGCGACCCGGCGAGCGCGCCGGCGCCGGCGGTCGCCGTCACCGTGCCGTTGGAGCTGCTGGCCCTCGCGGCGGTCCAGGTCGCGTCACTGGAGAAGGCCGCGGCCGCGCTGCTCAGCGAGTCGAACCGGAGGTTGACCGCGCGGTAGCCGCTGGCGTCGCTGTTGGTGGCGACGAGCTTGTTCTTCAGGAGGGTCTGCGGGTTGGCCTCGACCTGCATCAGCTGGCTGATGAGGGAGGCGGTGTCCATGCCCGAGATCAGGCCGACGCTCAAGCTCATGCCGGCCATACCGGGACCTCCTGGTCGTTGGGGTGCAGTGGTGCGGTGAGGGGGGAGGCCCGCAGGCCTCCCCCCTCACCAGGTGGAGCTGGGGGGATCAGCCCAGGAGACGCAGGATGCCCTGCGGAGCCTGGTTGGCCTGGGCCAGCATGGCGGTGCCGGCCTGGGTCAGGATCTGGGTCCGGGTGAAGTTGGTCATCTCCTGGGCCATGTCCGTGTCGCGGATCCGGCTCTCCGACGCCGAGAGGTTCTCGACGGCGACGTTCAGGTTGCTGATGGTGTGCTCGAACCGGTTCTGGATGGCACCCAGGTCGGCCCGCGTGTTCGACACCGTCTTGATCGCCGCGTCGATCTTCTTGAGGCCCTCGCTCGCACCCGTGGACTGGGTGAAGGTGAGCTGCGCCTTCGCCAGGTTCTCCGTGGTGGCGTTGGCTCCCGGGTTGTTGCCGGTGATGACCAGCTGGCCACCGGTGACCGCCGCCTGGATGTTGGCGGCACCGAAGGCGTTGTCGAGCGCGGTGTTCAGGGTGGCGAGACGGGTGGAGGCGCTGTCGCTGTCGCCGTAGACGACCGACGACAGGTCGAGGGTCTTGCCGTCCTTCGTGATCGACCCGTTCAGCTTGGCGAAGTCCTCGGCCAGGGCCGGGTTCGCGGTACCGGAGGCGATCGTGATGGTGGACGCGCTTCCGGCAGCCGAGGCGGTGGCGGCGGCGACGACGGTGGCGGAGATGCCGGCGGCCGAGGCCGTGACGTCCACGCCGTCGACGCTGAGGCCGGTGGCGCTCATCGCGGTGCCGACCTTGACCTTGATGGACTCGCCGACGTTGGCGCCGACCTGGAAGCTGCCGTCGTAGTTGCCGTCGAGCAGCTTCGTGCCGTTGAAGGTCGTCGTGTCGGCGATGCGGGTCAGCTCGTTCTTGAGCTGGCCGATCTCCGACTGGATGTTCTTCTTGGCGTCGTCGTTGAGCCCACCGCCGTTGCTGGCCTGGACGGTCAGGTCGCGCATGCGCTGCAGGATCTTGTGCGTCTCGGTGAGCGCACCTTCAGCGGTCTGCACGACCGAGACGCCGTCCTGGGTGTTGCGGACGGCGACCTTGAGGCCACCGATCTGCGAGCGCAGGCCCTCGGAGATGGCCAGACCCGCGGCGTCGTCCGCCGCACGGTTGATGCGGAAGCCGGAGGAGAGCTTCTCCAGCGACTTGCTCATCTGCCCGTCGGTGATCGACAGGTTGCGGTACGAGTTCATCGCCGCGATGTTGTTGTTGACGCTGAGACCCATGGTGTTCCTCCTTGGAAGGGGTCTGGTTCATTTCCCGCTGCATCCGTGCTGCGGGGCCCTACGGGGTTCTCTACGGCCGGGTGCGCACCGGACTTGAGGCGAACCGCGAGGAATTCCGGCGGTTCTCACCCGTCCGTGCCGCTCGCCTCCTCGAGGTGGGGTCAGGCGTACCTGCGCCGGCTGCTCGCCCGGTGGTCCAGCGCCCGCTGCCAGGCGGCCACCCAGCGCTCGGCGGTGTGCTCGGTCAGGTGCCCGGCCAGCACGGCCTCGCGGTTCGCGATCGCCTGCTCGCGGCGCCGGTCGGCGTCGTCGATGGCGGTGGTGAGGGCCTTGGCCCAGTCCTTGGCGTTGCGGGCGCGCCGGCCCAGCCCCAGCCGCTCGTACTCGGGGCTGGGGGAGCGGGCGAACCAGACGCCGCGCGCGGCGTACTCGATGGCCTTCAGCCAGCTCTTGGAGGTGTTGAACCGGTCGATCCGCAGGGGCGCGATCCCGATGTCGAACAGCTCGCCGACGGCGGTGCTGTACTCGTCGACGCCGTCCACCCACGGCAGCTCGCCGGGTGCCTCGGAGAGCCCGAGCCGCTTCTGCACGTCCCACGCCCCACCGATGACGGTGAAGCGGCTGCGACCCCGGGTGCGGTCCAGGGCCTGCTGCAGGCCCGATCCCACCTCCTGCAGGTCGTACGGGTGGGTCACCACGCTGCCGGTCCAGCCCACCGTCACCACCTCGGGCCGGCGCTCGCAGGCCGGCGGCAGCTCGGCGATCCGCCGCGGGACGGCGTTGGGGACGACGGCACCGCGCCCGTGCGGGGCGTACTCGGCCAGCAGCGCCGGTGTCGTCGTCGTCACCAGGTCGGCCTCGCGGGCGCACTCGGCGGCGCGACGGCCCATGCCCTTGCGGACCAGCGCCTCGTGGCCGAGGTGTCCGTAGGGGACGGCGGAGAGCAGGTCGTCCATCTCGACGACGACGGCGACGCCCTGGTCCTGCAGGACGCGGATCGTCTGCAGCATCGCGACCGTCTTGGGCAGCTGCAGCACCACGACGTCGGCACCGCGGGCGTCGGCGTCGTAGACCTCGCCCTCACCGCCGTCGGGGTCCGGGCGCACCATCGTCTCGATGCCGCGAGTCGTCTCGATCTCGACGCCGAGTCCGGCCTCGCGGATGGCGCGGATGGGCTCGCGGACGCGGTAGTAGTCCTGGGCGTCCTGCCCGGCGTGCATGACCAGCACCTTCATGGATGGTCTGACCTTCCCGAGGCGGCTGCCTCGACGTCGCTGGGATGGCGGTGGGGCCCGGCTCAGGCCGGTCGGGCCGCCCGGTAGCGGTCGCCGACGGCCCGCATGTCGCGGGGGTGGGGGAGGGGCGGGGCGTTGCGGCCGGCGACGCGGTCGACGTAGGAGCGTTGCTGGTTGCGGGCGCGCACCCCGCCGTCGGCCGGGACCGCCTTGCCCTCCCACACCTCGCTCATGGCGGCGTGCAGCAGGGTGAGCGCGCGGGCCCGCATCTGGGAGACGCGGGAGAGGGTGACGCCGAGGTCGGCGGCGATGTCGGTGAGCGACTCCCCGCCGAAGAAGTTGCGCTCGACGACCTCGTCGAGCCGGTCGGGCAGCGCCCGGATCGCATCCTGCAGGTACCGGGACCGCTCGCTGCGCAGCAGCGCCCGCTCCGGGGACTCCCCGGTGTCGGGCAGGTCGAGGCTGGTGCCGTCGGGCCCGGAGTCGGCGTCGATGCTCACCATCACCGCGCGGTGGACGTCGACCTGCAGCGACTCCAGCTCGCTGCGCGGGACGCCCAGGCTGGCCGCGAGCTCCTCGCGCGTCGGGGGGCGACCGAGCGACATGGCCAGGGCGTCGGCCGCGGCGTCGGTGCGCCGGGCGGCGGCCCGGACGCTCCGGCTGGCCCAGTCGCCCGAGCGCAGCTCGTCGAGGACGGCGCCCTGGAGGCGGGCCAGGGCGTAGGTGGCGAACGAGGCCCCCGCCTCGGGATCGAACCGGCGCGCCACCTCGACCAGCGCCACCTTCGCGCAGGACACGAGGTCCTCGCGGCTGACGTGGCTGGGTAGCGAGATGCGGGAGGCCACTGCGTTGACGGCGAACGCGGCGAGCGGCAGGTGCTCGGTCACGAGGGCGTCGACGTCCCTGCCCGGCACGCCGCGCACGGGGGGCCGGGGGGCCGGGTTCCGCTCGGTCGCCGGGGCACTCGATGGTGTCACGCCTCCTTCCTCGGCAGCCCGGAGCCCGGACGGGACCTACCCCGTCGGCACGTTCTCGCCCCGACTTGAGTGCCTCGGCTTGAGGCCTCCCTCCGGGGTGCCGATGGCAGGAGCAAGAACCCGCTGGCAGCTCCGACGTCTGCCACGGGGAGAAGACGGAAGGACGGTGACGGGCGTGGACTACCAGCACCTGTCGACGTTGCTGTGGCGGGAGCAGGAGCTGCTCGACCTGCTCCTGTTCAAGGCCGAGGAGAAGCAGTACCTCATCGTCACGGGCAAGACCCGCTGGCTGGCGCGCATCGCGCACGAGATCGAGGTCGTCCTCGACCAGCTGCGCACCCTCGAGGTGGAGCGCGCCGCCGTGACCGAGGTGCTCGCCGCGGGTCTCGGGGTGGGTGCCAATCCGTCACTGCGAAAGCTCGCCGAGGCCGCGCCCGCACCGTGGAACGACCTCTACGCCAAGCACCACGAGGCGCTGCTGGTCCTGGTCACCGAGCTCCGCGGCCTCTCGGACGCCAACCGCGAGCTGATCGAGGGTGGGCTGGCCGCCATCGGCGAGGCGCTGCTGTCGGTGAAGTCCCCGTCGGCCGGCACCTACGGCGCCACCGGCCGGACGACGGCGCGGTCCGCCCGCGCGGTCACGCTGGACGGCGCACTGTGAGCGAGCGTGCGAGCTCACAGGTTGAGCACAGCGGGCTGCGAACGCAGACGACGAGCGCCAGCGAGGAGTCCAAGTGAGTACCTTCTCGGGGCTCAACACGGCGACCACCGCCCTCTGGGCGCAGCGCCGCGGGCTCGACGTCACCGGCCAGAACATCGCCAACGTCAACACCGCGGGCTACTCGCGTCAGCGGGTCGACCTGCAGGCGGTCGGCGGCACCCCCGTCCCGGCCTTCTACTCGGTGAGCAGCGGCATCGGCTCCGGTGTCTCGGCCGACCAGGTCAACCGCATCCGGGACGCCTTCCTCGAGGGGCGCGCGCACGCCGAGTACGGCAAGACCGCGCAGCTCACCGCCGAGGCCAACGCCTACGGGCTGATCGAGCAGGCGCTGCGCGAGCCGGGTGACACCGGCATCCAGAGCCAGCTCTCCGACGTGTGGGCGGCCTGGGGCGACGTCGCCAACCACCCCACGGACGACGCGGCCCGCAGCCAGCTGCTGCAGCGGATCGGCACGCTGGTCAGCGGCTTCCAGGCGGCGCGGTCGGCGATGGACGGCCAGTGGGCGCAGAGCCAGGAGAACCTGGTCGCCCTCGTCGACGAGGTGAACGCCGTCGCCGGCGACGTCGCCAAGCTCAACGACTCGATCCTGCGGGCGACCCTGGACGGCAAGCCGGCCAACGAGCTCGCCGACCAGCGCGACGTCCTCGTGCTGCAGCTCGCGGAGTCCGTGGGGGCCACGGTCCGCCCGGCCGACGACGGTTCCCTCACCGTGTTCGTCGGCGGGGTCACCCTCGTCTCCGGTGCGACGGCCACCAGGCTGGCGGTCGAGGGCGCGCGCGAACCCGACGCGCTGACCGCCGACGGCGCCCCCCGGGTCGTCACGGCGTCCGGTGGCACCACGCTGGGCGTCGGCGGGACCGCGGCGGGCCAGATCACGGTCCTCGCCGACATCCTGCCGACCGCGCGCCAGCAGCTCGACGACGTCGCGAGCCTGCTGGCCACGCAGGTCAACGCCGTCCACGTGACCGGCCACGGCGTCTCCGGATCGACCGGCCTCCCGCTGTTCGACGCCGCGCCACCGGCCACCTCGGTGACCGCGGCGAGCATCCGGCTGAACCCGGCGATCGGGCCGGACGAGGTCGCCGCCGCCCAGGAGGCCGGGAGCACCGACGCGGAGATCGCCGACCTGATCGCGAACCTGCGCACCGATCCGGCGAGCGCCGACGCGCTGTACCGCAAGAACATCGTCGCCTTGGGCGTCAACGCGGCGGTCAGCAGCCGGAACCTCGACATCCAGACGGTCATCACCACGAACGTCGACGCCGCCCGCGAGTCGGTGGCCGGCGTGAACCTCGACGAGGAGATGTCGAACATGCTCCAGTTCCAGCACGCCTACTCGGCGGCGGCGCGCATGGTGACCGCGATCGACGAGTCGCTCGACGTGCTGATCAACCGCACCGGCGTCGTGGGGCGCTGACCTGATGCGCATCACCCAGCGCGCCGTCGCGCTCACCAGCCTCCAGGGGCTCAACCGCAACCTGGACGCGGTCGGCCGGCTGCAGCAGCAGCTCACCTCCGGCCGGCTGATCAACGCGCCGTCGGACTCGCCGACCGGCACCAACCGGGCCATGCAGACCCGCGGGGACATCGCGGCCACCGACCAGTACGGCCGCAACATCACCGACGCGAAGACCCAGCTGCAGGCCAGCGACTCGGCCCTCACCACCATGCTCGACCAGGTGCGCCGGGTGCGGGACCTCACCGTGCAGGGCAGCAACGCCGGCGCCCTCGGCGCCTCCTCCCGGGAGGTCATCGCCACCGAGGTCGACCAGCTGAGGGCGAGCCTGCTCGACCTGGCCAACCAGAAGCTGCAGGGCCGTCCGCTGTTCGGCGGGGTCACGACCGGGTCGATCGCGTTCGACGACAGCGGCGTCTACCAGGGCACCGGCAAGGACGACCTGAACGTGTGGCGCCGGGTGTCGGACACCGAACGCGTGCGTGTCGACATCACCGGCGCGGAGGCCCTCGTGACGGAGTCCGGCGACAGCCTGTTCCAGGTGCTCGACGACATCTCGGCGGCCCTGCGGTCCGACCCGCCGAGCACCGACGACCTCGCCGACGGGCTCACCGCCCTGGACGGGGTGCGCGACACGATGCTGGCGGCGCTGGCCGACGTCGGTGCGCGGGCCACCCGCATCGAGAACGCGGCCCAGGTGACCACCGACCGCTCGCTGACCCTCTCCAGCCGGCTGGCCGAGACCGAGAACGTCGACCTGCCCAAGACGATCATGGAGCTGTCGATGCAGAAGGTCGGCTACGAGGCCGCGCTGTCCGCCACCGCCAAGGCGCTGCAACCGTCGCTCGTCGACTTCCTGCGCTGACCGGGGGACCGCCGTCATGACCCTCGCTGCCGTCGCCACGCTGCCGCTGCTCGGCCTCACCGAGCCCCTGGCCGGCTTCCCCGGACACCGGGACTACGTGCTCGTCACCGCCGACGGCGACGGGCGGCTGTTCTGGCTGCAGTCCATGTCGCCCGACGGGCCGCGGTTCCTCGCCATCGACCCGGGCATGTACTTCCCGGACTACGCGCCGGCGTTGCCGGCCGCGGTCTGCGCCGACCTCGGTCTCGAGCACCCCGCGGAGGCCCGTCTGTACTGCCTGGTCACCGTGCCGCCGGAGGGTCCGGCCGCCGCGACGGCCAACCTGCGTGCCCCGCTGGTGGTCAACCCGGCCAACTGGCGGGCGGCCCAGGCGGTGCTGACCGACGCAACGCATCCGATCCGGCGCCCCCTGCGCCGATAACCACTGGGGCGGCCTCAAGCGGTCCGCTCCGGCCGTCTTCCCATCCACCAGCCACGGACGGCACACCCACACCCATGGAGGGGTTCACGTGCTCACTCTCACCCGCAGCGTCGGCGAGACCATCCGCATCGGCGACGACATCGAGGTCCACGTCGTCGAGGTCCGGGGCGGCACCGTCCGCCTGGGCTTCAAGGCCCCCCGCGAGGTGACCATCCACCGCGAGGAGGTCTACCGGCAGATCGCCGAGGCCAACCTCCTGGCCGCCCAGGTCACCGCCGACACCCTGGGTGCACTGGCCGCGTTCGCTCCGGCGCCGGCCGACACCCCCGAGGCAGTTGCCCCCGCGGATCACGGAACGGTCACGGAGGGCGCCGCCGGCTGACACATCTGGTCGGGAGCGCACCCCCCGGCACTGGCGAGATGTGCCGACGACCGCATCCGTGGTCGTCGGAAGGCCCACGACACGGGCAAGACCTGCCGAAGAGGCCGCCCGACAACTGCGTACCGCACAGCGAGTGTTGTGCCCTTTCCGGGCACTCGATGCGCGACAGTTGCCCCAAGCACGTCACAGGGGGCGATGAACATGCAACACAGCGCAGTCAACGGGTCCGGCACCGACGCCACTCCGACCGCCGCCACCGAGGACCAGGAGACGGTGGTCGTCCACGTCCAGCTGCGGCCGCGTCGTGGCTCGACCCGGCGGTGCCTGGCGGCGCTGGCCGAGCTGGCCGGCGGTCACCCGGACGTGTCGTTCGAGCTCAGCGGCGTCAGCAAGGACGACCGCGTCGTCCGCGTGACGATCGGCGTCGAACTCGGCCCGCGCGCCGCCGTCGCCCGGTTCTCGCCGCAGGCCCAGGCCGCCTACGCCTTCGTGAGCGAGCTCTTCACGTCGCTGTACGACCACATGCCGGTCTACACCGTCGAGCCGAGCGGTGCCGAGCGCGCCGCCGCGGCCGACCTCATGGCCCGCCTGGTGTCCGGCCCCGCCACCGGCGCCGCGCCGGCGGCCGGCGTCCTGGCCGCGGCCCTGCCCGCGCCGCGGCAGGCCCGCCCGGCCGAGCAGATCCTCGCCTGACGAAGGACCCCGTCCTCCTCACCGCTCGCAGGCTCGCGGCGAGCCTCGGGACGGGGCCGGGCCCCTGGACGGGGCCGCCGTCTGTCTTCCCCACAGTCGCTCAGGAGTTCCGGTGCCCCAGCTCGTCCCCACCACGATCGACGCCCCCGCCGACCGCGCCGCCGCCGCGCGCAACCGCGCACCGCTGGTGTTCGGCGGCATCCCCGAGGCCGAGGGCTGGATCCTCGCCCCGATCACCCCCCGCGACCGGGTGCACTTCCGGGTCGACCGGGAGCTGCCGCTGGCGGAGTTCCGCCGCGACCTGCCCGACGGCGTCACGGTCAGCTTCGACCAGGGCGAGGGCCTGTACCGGGTGGACGGCGCCTGCGGCTCGGCCCACGTGCTCGCCGACTGGATCCGCGCCTGGTGCGCCGGGCGCGGCTGCACCACGGTCGGCCTGCGCGCCGAGACCGACGTCCGGCGCCGGGCGCCGCGGGACCTGCCGCCGGCGTACCTGGACGAGCTGTGCCGGCACTACCTGCCGGTCAGCCTCAAGCGACTGCAGCGGAACATGAGCACCATCCGGCTGCACCTGCCCGACCCCGACGACCTCACCCAGCAGGTCAGCGAGTGGATCCTCAAGGCGGTCGGGCAGTACGACGAGACCAAGGGCGTCCCCTTCGGGGCCTTCCTGGCCACCCAGCTGTCGAAGTGGGTGCACGACCTCGGGCGCAACGCCCACGGCCGCACCGCCGCCGACACCGAGCACAAGCAGCAGAAGGCGATCGCGGCCTTCCTCGTGGAGCACCAGCGCAAGCCCAGCGAGAAGGAGCTGGCCGCCTACATGGGCCAGAGCGTGGCCACGCTGCGCCGCAACTCGCAGACGGTCGCGACGCTCAACGGGCTGCGCAACCTGCAGTCCCTCGACGGCGGGCCGGACGCGACGGAGATCATGCTGCCGGACACCAGCGAGGCGCCGGACGAGATCATGGGCGAGGCGGAGCAGACGCTGCTCTCGCACGCGCTGACCGTCGCCTGCGCCCCGGACCCCACCGCCCGGCCGGACCAGCGGGCCGGCCAGCCCAACGTCCTGGGCTGGGCGACGTGGTACCTCACGACGTGGGGCGGGAAGACCAAGACCCAGCTGTCGGCCGACCTCGGCACCTCGGTGCGCAACATGAACGTGCACGCCGACCGGGTGGAGCGCGTCCTCAAGCAGCGGCTGTCCGAGCTCGCGGACTGAGGCGTTCCGTCGGTGGAAAAGCGGGCTCGGACGGGTCGATTGCCCTCCGCGCCTGCCGATATCACTGGCGTGATGGGTCGCACGGGTCGCCACCGGAACCGCGGACCCGTGCGTGATCCGCGAGGTGTCCGGTGAGCGCGCTCACCGCCGGTGAGCCGGCCCCCGACGTCCTGGTGCCGCACTGGCTGGCCGGGGCGGACCGGGGACAGCTGTCCTCGGTGGTCCGGACCGCGCTCGACGACCCTGGCCTGCACCCGGTCGCGGCCATCCACCTCTCCGACGTGCTGACCGAGCTGCACGTGGCGACCGTCCGCGACACGGTGTGGCCGGCCCCCGCGGCCCGGGTCCGCCGGGTGACCGGCTGGGACCCCGACGTCCTGCCGGTGCGGCTGTCGGCAGGGGAGCTGGCCAGCGTGCTGGCGCTCCCCACGCTGCCGCCGGCGCTGCGGTCGGCCCTCCTCGGAGGCCGTTCGTGAGGCCGGGCGCCACGGGACTGCTCTCCCGGCTGCGCCCGGCGCCGGTGACCGTGGCCGACCTGCGACGGGCCGCCGACGACGTGCTGCCCGCGCTCACCACGCCCACCCTCGCCGTCCGCGTGGTCGAGGACCGCGCGGACGGCCCGGTGATCGTGCTGGAGGAGGCCGAACGGCGGCTCCGCACGCCGCTGCGCGACCTGGCCGAGGACCTGACCGACGCGCGGGTCCCCGCTACGCCCGAGGCGGTCGCGCTCGCGCTCGCCGGTTGGGTCGAGGCCCGCCCCGTGCCGGACGCCGCGGCCGCGGACGCCGGCGTCGCGGTGCTCGACTGGACCGACGGCAGCGAGTCCGCGGTCGGCTGGCGGGTCGTCGTCCGCCGGGGCCCCCTGGCGCTGCCGTGGACCCCGTCGGCCGGCCTCGGGCGCTCCGGTGTGGACGCCGTCCGGACGGCGTCGGTCACCCGCGCCGGTGCGGTGGACGGCGTGCTGCGGCTCGAGGGCCCGGTGGCGCTGTGGTCCCACCCCGAGGTGCCGCTGCTGGCCTCCGCGGCGCTCGCGATGCCCGAGCGGCTGCTGGTCCGGCTGGTGGGCGCCGGTCTCGACGTCAGCGACCTGCACGTCGTCGTCACCCCGCGCTCGCCGGTGGCGTGTGCCCCGTCCGCGGTCGCGGCCCGGCTGGCCGGCGAGACCGGGGAGCCGTGCCTGCGGCTGCCGTGGTCCCGGCTGGCCGACCTGCGCTGGATCTGAGCCCAGCGCGGACTCTCGGCGCCGAGAGTGCGCGCCGGGTACGGACTTTCCGCGCCGAGAGTCCGATCGGCCGGTGCGCTCAGGCCAGCAGGCCGAACTCCCAGTGCCACGGCTCGGGCTTCTCGCCGCCCGGTCGCGCCCAGTCCGGCTGGACGAACCCGAACAGGCCCGCGTTGGCAGCCATCCAGGCCGACTGCGGCGTCCCGGCGACGTTGATCCCGCCGCACAGGTCGACCGCGAGCGCCCACCCGTGGTTCGACGTCCCCGGGACGGCGGCCAGGCCCGGCTTCGTCCTGAACGCGGTGACCTGCGCGGGCAGGGACCGGTAGGAGTCGGTGATGCACAGCGTGCGGCCGAACACGGTCTCGAAGGCGGCCGCCAGCCCGGCGTAACCCGCCGCGGCGTCGCAGCGCAGGGCGTGGCCCCGGGTGATCGAGCAGAGCGCCGCCAAGGGGATGGTCCCGTTGGACCAGCCGCCCCACGCCGGGCTGACCGGCCCAGCGGGGACCGGCGGTGCCGCGCAGGAGCCACGGCCCGCGGTACCGGCCGGGAGCGCGGCGTTGGGCTGCGCGGGAGCGGCCAGGGTGACCCGCACGGCGCCCACGGCGTCGGGCATCGAGCGGACGCCGACCTGGTACGTGGCCGCCGAGGCGGCCACGACCTGCCCCTCGCCGAGGTGGATCCCGACGTCCGTGCCACCGTCGGCGAACACGAGGTCGCCGACCTGCAGTTGCGAGAGGGGGACGGCCGCCCCCCGGGCCCACTGGTCGGCCGAGCCGGCCGGCAGGGCGTGCCCGGCGAGCAGCCAGGAGGTGGCGGCCAGGCCGCCGCAGTCGTAGGTGTCGGGACCGGTGCCGCCCGGCACGAAGGGCTTGCCCACCTGGGCGAGCGCGCTGCTCACGGCGGCCACGGTCTCCGCCGACAGCACGGTGACCGGCCGGTTGCCCGCGATCGCCCACGCCACGCCGGGGACGGGCCGGCCGGCGCCGTCCAGAGCGGGGGCGAGGCCGGTCGGCAGGCCGGCGGGGTCGGCGAGCGACGCCGCCGGCGGCGGCTCGATCCCCGCTCCGGCGAGGACGCCGAGGTACTCCTGCCAGCGGCGCACGGCCTCCTGGTTGATCTCCACCTGGGCGGCGGTCGCGGGTGCGGTGCCGAGGGCGGCCAGCTGGGCGGCGACGTCGGGGCGCAGGCCGGCGGTGACGTCCCGCGCGTCGGCCAGGACGGCGGTGGCCCGCTCCTCCACGGCGGCGACGGCGGCCGCGGCGACGGCGACCCGCCGGGTGGCGAGGTCGAGGTCGCGCTCGGCCCGTGCGGCGCGGACCACGGTCGACTCCAGCTCGCCCTCCCCCCGGTCGGCCAGCGCCGCGCGGTAGAGCACGTCGGAGGTGGCCAACGGCGTGCGCACGCTCAGCCCGAGCAGCGGGTCCCGCTGCTCGGCCGGAGCCCGGTAGAGGTCGGCGGCGCGGGTCCCGACGGCGGCCTGTTCCGCGGCCAGCCGCTCCCGCGCTGCCGCCTCCGCCGTCCGGGCGACCTGCAGCTCGGCCCGGCGCGCGGCCAGGTCCCGCTCCAGCGAGCGGTAGCGGTCGGCGGCGTCCAGGAGGGTGCCGTGGGCGGCCAGGGCGAGGCTGTGCGCGTCGCTCGGCTCGGCGGCCGACCCGACGGGCTGGGTGGCGGGCCAGAGCAGGCCGGCCACCAGGGGCAGCACCAGGCCCAGCGCCGCGAGGGACCCCCGCAGCCGCCAGCGCGTCCCTTGTCCGGCCGCGAGCCGCCGCCGGACGGTCCGCTCGGCCGGGCGGCGACGCGGAGGCGGAGGGCGGCGGCGACCCCGGGCCGCGCCCGGTGCGCCGGATCCGGCTCTCCGGGCCGCGAGGACGGCGCGCAGCGCGGCGGCCTCCTGCGGGGTGACCGGGGGTCGCGGTGTGCCGGTGGGGGACCGGCGGGTGGCCGCGGCCTCGCGGGCCGCGGCGATCAGCGCCGCCTGGCGGGCGGCGGCCGAGGGGGCGCTGCGGTGCGGCGCGGCGCCGCGCGCGGGCGAGGGACGGGGGGTTCGCGTGCGTGGTGCAGGCACTCGTTCCCCCGGCGGTCTCGTCCTACGTGGCCGGCTCCGCGGTGGACGCGGAGCGCTCAGCCGTCGTATCGACGGACGGGGGAGGTCCCCGGAGAGGCCCGGGGGCCGGGGTCACCCCTGGGGGTGAGGGTGATCTGCGGGGTGCACCCGATCGGTGGACCGCGTGAACCGGCGGTCGGCCGGCGCCCACCAGGCGCCGTGGCGGTGCTCGAGGGTGAGGCGGAACTCCTCCCCGTCCTCGGTCGACACCACGAGCTCGACCCGCGCGACGCCCCGCTCGACGCCGTCCACGGAGACCACCCGGCCGGTGGCCAGGGGCACCGGTGGGAGGACCAGGTCGTCCTCGGCGGAGGACTCGGCCATGGGACTCCTTCCCGGTCGGCGCCGCTGGTCCGGCAGCGGCGGCGGAGCGTGTGCGTCCGGCGGCGACCATGCTGCCCGAGACGCCGAGGTCCCGTCGTCCGGAGCGGACGACGGGACCTCAGCTGAGCACCGCGCCTCAGCGGTCGTTGATCTCCACGAACGAGCGCTCGGTGGCCCCGGTGTAGACCTGCCGCGGGCGGCCGATCTTGGTGGACGGGTCGGCGATCATCTCGCGCCACTGGGCGATCCAGCCGGGCAGCCGGCCGAGGGCGAAGAGCACGGTGAACATCGGGGTGGGGAAGCCCATCGCCCGGTAGATGAGCCCGGTGTAGAAGTCGACGTTCGGGTAGAGCTTGCGCTGGATGAAGTAGTCGTCGCTGAGCGCGACCTCCTCCAGCTGCCGGGCGAGGTCGAGCAGCTGGTTGTTGCCGCCCAGCTTGTCCAGCACGCGGTCGGCGGTCTGCTTCACGATCGCCGCGCGCGGGTCGTAGTTCTTGTAGACCCGGTGCCCGAAGCCCATGAGCTTGACGCCGGGCTCCTTGTTCTTGACCCGGTTGACGAACGACGGGATGTCGCCGCCGTCCTGCTGGATCGCCTCGAGCATCTCCAGCACCGACTGGTTCGCCCCGCCGTGCAGCGGGCCGAACAGCGCGTTGATGCCGGCCGACACCGACGCGAAGAGGTTCGCGTGCGAGGAGCCGACCAGCCGCACGGTGGACGTCGAGCAGTTCTGCTCGTGGTCGGCGTGCAGGACGAACAGCATGTCCAGCGCCGCGGCGACCTCGGGGTCGACCTCGTAGGGCTCGGCGGGGAAGCCGAAGGTCATCCGCAGGAAGTTCTCGACCAGGCCCAGGGAGTTGTCCGGGTACAGGAACGGCTGGCCGACCGACTTCTTGTACGCGTACGCCGCCAGGGTCGGCAGCTTGGCCAGCAGCCGCAGCGTGGAGATCTCGACGTGCTGGGGATCGAACGGGTCCAGCGAGTCCTGGTAGAAGGTCGACAGGGCGCTGACCGCCGACGAGAGCACCGGCATCGGGTGCGCGTCGCGCGGGAAGCCCTTGAAGAACTGCTTGAGGTCCTCGTGCACCAGCGTGTGCCGGCGCAGGCGGGAGTCGAACTCGCCCAGCTGGTCGGCGGTGGGCAGCTCGCCGTAGATCAGCAGGTAGCTGACCTCGAGGAAGCTGGACTTCCCGGCGAGCTGGTCGATCGGGTAACCGCGGTAGCGCAGGATCCCGGCGTCACCGTCGATGTAGGTGATCGCCGAGGTGCACGACGCGGTGTTCACGAAGCCGATGTCGAGGGCCACCTGGCCGGTCGTGGCCAGGAGCTTGCTCGTGTCGAGGCCGTCGGACCCCTCGGTGGCCGGCACCACACGCAGGGGCAGTTCTCCACCGGGGTAGCGCAGCTGTACGTCGGAGTTGCCGGCCGCGGGTGCGCTCGCTGTCTCGCTCATCAGCAGTGGACGCTACTCAGCTTCTGCCGAGCGCGCGGCCCGACCCCCGCCGCGACGGCGGGGACGGCCGCCGGGAGCGCGCCGTCCCCCTCCGCCGACGGATCACGGATGGGTCATCGAGAGGACGTCGAGCGCCTCGTCGAGCTGGGCCTCGGTGAGCTTTCCCTGCTCCACGTAGCCGCGCTCCACGACGACCTGGCGGATGGTCTTCTGCTCGGCGAGCGACTGCTTGGCGACCTTGGCGGCCTCCTCGTAGCCGATGTACTTGTTGAGCGGCGTGACGATCGACGGCGAGGACTCGGCCAGCTCGCGGCAGCGCTCGACGTTGGCCGTGATGCCGTCGACGCAACGGTCGGCGAGCAGCCGGCTGACGTTGGACAGCAGCCGGATCGACTCCAGCACGTTGCGCGCCATCAACGGCAGCGTCACGTTGAGCTCGAAGTTGCCGGTCGTGCCCGCGAACGCCACCGCGGCGTCGTTGCCGATGACCTGCGCGGCCACCTGGATGGTCGCCTCGGGGAGCACCGGGTTCACCTTGCCCGGCATGATCGAGCTCCCGGGCTGCAGGTCGGGCAGGAAGATCTCGCCCAGGCCGGTGCGCGGGCCCGAGCCCATCCAGCGCAGGTCGTTGGCGATCTTCACCAGGCCAACGGCGATCGTCCGCAGCTGGCCCGACCCCTCGACGAGCGCGTCCCGCGAGCTCTGCGCCTCGAAGTGGTCCCGCGCCTCGGTGAGCGGCAGGTCCAGCTCGCCGGCGAGCTTCTCGATGATCGCCGCGGCGAAGCCGGGCGGGGTGTTGATGCCGGTGCCGACCGCGGTGCCGCCCAGGGGCAGCTCGCCGATCCGCGGCAGGGAGGACTGCAGTCGCTCGATGCCGTAGCGGACCGCCGCGGCGTACCCGCCGAACTCCTGGCCGAGGGTGACCGGGGTGGCGTCCATGAGGTGGGTGCGGCCGCTCTTGACCACCTCGGCGAACTCCTCGGCCTTGCGGGAGAGCGAGGCCTCGAGGTGCTGCAGCGCCGGGATGAGGTCGCGCACGATCGCGCCGGTCGCGGCCACGTGGATCGCCGACGGGAAGACGTCGTTGGACGACTGCGAGGCGTTGACGTGGTCATTGGGGTGCACCGGCGAGCCGAGGGCCTCGGTGGCCAGGGTGGCGATGACCTCGTTGGTGTTCATGTTGCTCGACGTCCCCGAGCCGGTCTGGAAGACGTCGATGGGGAAGTGCTGGTCCCACTCGCCGCGGGCGACGGCGCCGGCGGCGGTGCCGATCGAGTCGGCGACCTCCTGCGGGAGCACGCCCAGCGAGGCGTTGACGGCCGCGGCCGCACCCTTGATGGCGGCCAGGGCGCCGATCAGCTCGCGCTCGATGGGCGTGCCGGAGATGGGGAAGTTCTCGACGGCGCGCTGCGTCTGCGCCCGCCACTTCGCCCAGGCGGGGACCCGCACCTCGCCCATGGAGTCGTGCTCGATGCGGAACTCGGTGCCGTCCTGCCCTGCGCCGTCCTGCTGTGGGGCCACGCTGCGCTCCCGGTGGTGTGTGATGACAGTGCTCCGTCCCAGGACCCTAGATGCCGCGCAGGTCCCGGCCCGGACCACTCCGGCGGGGAACCGGCTCCGCGGCGGGCCGTGGTCCCTGGTCGTGGCACCGGGTGACACCTACCATGCCGACCGCCGGCCCCGTACCCGAGGAGCTCCCCAGGATGTCGCAGCCGCCGTACCCGCCGCAGGGGAGCCAGGGGCCCGCGGGCCAGCAGCCCGAGCCGAGGGGCTGGCGGAAGGACGAGCCGGACCCGGACGAGCCGACCCAGGATCTCGGTCAGCCGGCCACGGCTCCGCCCGACCGGCCCGGCGGGGCCGGTCAGGAGCCCGGTGCGCCGGTCTGGAGCACGCCGGGCGAGGACGACGTGACGCAGCAGCTCGGCTCCCCGGGCGGCAGTACGCGGCAGATCCAGCCCGGGCAGCTGCCCCCGCCGCCCCCGGGCGAGCGTCAGGACACCCGCCAGTTCGAGCAGCCGCACTTCGGGCAGCAGCCCGGGTACGGCCCGCCGCCGGGTCCGCCTCCGTACGGCCAGCAGGCCCCGGGGCAGCCCGGCTACGACCCGACCCGCCAGTTCGGGCAGCCGCCCTACAGCCAGCAGCCCTACGGCCAGCAGGCCTACGGACAGCAGGCCTACGGACAGCAGGCGCCGGGGCCGCCGCCCTACGACCAGCCCGGCTACGGCGGTCCGGGCTACCCGGGTCCGGGCTACGGCCAGCCCGGTCCGGGCTACGGCGGCCCCGGTTACGGGGCTCCGGGTTACGGCGGTCCGGGCTACGGCGGTCCGGGTGGCCCGGCGGGGCCGCCCGCCGGTGGCAGCAAGCGCGGCAAGCTGATCGCGCTCGTTATCGCCGCGGTCGTCGTCCTGGCCGCCGTCGGCGTCGGGCTGTTCCTCCTGCTCGGCGGCGACGACGACCCCACGACGGCGCGGGAGACGACCGCGGCCACGTCGTCCGCGGCGCCGTCGACGTCCCCGTCCCCGTCCCCGTCGGCGTCGTCCACGTCCGCCTCGCCGTCGGACGAGGGCGACGAGGTGCCGGCGGGGCAGCCGCCGGGCGCGCTCGGCGACGACCCGGTCCTCGACGGTCTGGCGGACGCCTGCTTCGAGGTCGACTGGGCGGCCTGCGACACGCTCTACTTCGACAGCGAGATCGGCTCCGAGTACGAGAGCTACGGCGAGACCTGCGGCGGCCGCAACGAGCCGGTCGCGGGCGGCTGCCAGGAGCGGTACGCACCGGGTCAGGGCGACGCCGGCGCGATCCCCGCGGACCTGCCGCCGGCCACGCCCGCCCCGACCGGGATCGGCGACACCGACGTCCAGGCCGTGGCCGACGGCTGCGAGCAGGGCATCGTGGCCTACTGCGACATCCTCCGGCTGGCGGCGCTCGAGGACGATCCCGCGCTGGCGCCCTACGCGGACTACGGCCTCACCTGTGGTGGCCGGAACGAGCCCACCGAGACCACCTGCGTCGAGCTCTACCCGTCCTGACTCTCGCGCGCAGGCGCCCGGACCGTTCCGGCCGGCACCCGCGCTCGATACGGTCGGGCGCTGTGAGCACCGACGCCGATCCTGCCCGCCCGAACGACGTCCGCGTCTCGGACGCCGACCGCGAGGTGACCGTCACCCGGCTGCAGAAGGCGCTGAGCGAGGGCCGGATCGACCTGCACGAGTTCGGCGAGCGGGTGGAGGTCGCCTACGCCGCGGTCACCCGGGCGGACCTCGACACGGTCGTCGCCGACCTGCCGGTCGACGCGCCGCCGCCGGTGGAGATCGTCGGCACCCGGGTGCCCCGGTCCCTGACGTCGGTGTTCGGGGACGTGAAGCTCGAGGGGACGGCGGACGTGCCCCGAGAGGTGTCGACGGTGTTCGGCGACGTGCGGCTGGACCTGCGCAACCTGCGCACCGACGCCGACCGGATCGAGCTGGTGCTCGGCACGGTCTTCGGGGACGTCGACGTGATCGTCGCCGAGGGGGTCGACGCCGAGCTGCAGGGCTGGACGGTGTTCGGCGACAAGAAGACCCAGCTGGCGCCCGTGCCGCGGGTGGCCGGCACGCCCCGCGTGTTCGTCCGGGCACGGGCGGTCTTCGGCGACCTCAAGCTCCGCAGCCTGGCGCCGGGCGAGTCGCCGAGCCGCTGGCGGGCGGTCATGGACCGGCTGGCCCAGCGGCACCTGGCACCGCCCCCGCCGCCGCCCATCCCGCCGGTGCCCCCGCCGCCGCCCGTCCCGCCGGTGCCCCCGCCGCCGCCCGTCCCGCCGGCTCCGCCCGCCTGACGGCGGCCTCCCTGTGGGGAGGTCCTCCTCAGTCGGTGCGGTCGAAGGGCACCGCGGAGTAGTGGCGCAGCTTCTGCAGCGAGTGCAGGCTCTCGATCGACCGGATGGTGCCCGAGCGCGACCGCATCACCAGGGACTGCGTGGTGCAGCCGCCGGCCCGGTACTGGACGCCACGCAGCAGCTCGCCGTCGGTGATGCCGGTGGCCACGAAGAAGACGTCACCGCGGACCAGGTCGTCGATGTGCAGCACCCGGTCGAGGTCGTGGCCGGCGTCGAGCGCCTTCTGCCGCTCGTCGTCGTCCTTGGGCCACAGCCGGCCCTGCAGCGCCCCGCCCATGCACTTGAGCGCGCAGGCGGCGATGATCCCCTCCGGGGTGCCGCCGATGCCGAGCAGCAGGTCGACGCCGGTGCCCTCGCGGGCGGCGGCGATCGCGCCGGCGACGTCGCCGTCGGTGATGAACTTGATCCGCGCACCGGCCTCGCGGACCTCGTGCACCAGCTGCTCGTGCCGGGGGCGGTCCAGGATGCAGACGGTGACGTCCTCGGACGCGGACCTCTTGGCCTTCGCCACCCGCTGGATGTTCTCCGCGACCGGGACGGTGATGTCGACGACGTCGGCCGCGGCCGGGCCGGTGGCCAGCTTCTCCATGTAGAAGACCGCCGACGGGTCGTACATGGCCCCGCGGTCGGCCACCGCCATCACCGCGATCGCGTTCGGCATGCCCTTGGCCATCAGCGTGGTGCCGTCGATCGGGTCGACCGCCACGTCGCACTCGGGACCCTTGCCGTCGCCGACCTGCTCGCCGTTGTAGAGCATCGGCGCCTCGTCCTTCTCGCCCTCGCCGATGACCACGACGCCGTTCATGCTCACCGTGCCGATGAGCGCGCGCATCGCGTCGACCGCCGCGCCGTCACCGCCGTTCTTGTCCCCGCGGCCCACCCAGCGGCCGGCCGCCATCGCCGCGGCCTCGGTGACGCGCACCAGCTCGAGCGCCAGGTTCCGGTCGGGGGCGGGGCGGTCGGAGCGGAAGCTGCTCCCCGCGCGGGTGGGGCCTTCGGGGAGGGGCAGGGACACGGGACCTCCTGGTTCGACCACCGGTCGGTGGTGCCCCACCCGACGGTCGTACCCGGCCGGCGGGGCGGCCGGCGGGGCCGCGCGGGCGCGGGGCAGCGGGGCTGGGGAGTGGTGCTGCGATCCTAGGGGTATGACCGGACCCGGCCCGACGAGCCAGCGCCCCCAGGAGTCGGCCCCGACGCCGCCCTCCTCGCCCGCGGTCCAGCGGGCGAACCGGATGAGCGCGGCCAACATGATCCGGTCGCTGGCCCCGCTGGTGCTCATCTGCCTGCTGATCGTCGCCTGGGTGAGTTTCCGGCAGTCGGCGGTGGAGCCCGTCCGCGGTATCGACCCGACCAGCACCGTGCAGCTGGCCGCCGCCCGCGCCTCCTATCCGCTGGTCGTGCCGACCGCGCTGCCCGACGGCTACCAGCCGACCAGCGCCCGGACCGACGCCGGCCAGGCCGAGGCGGGCGACCCGGTCACCCTCGAGATCGGCTACCTCACGCCGGCGGAGGAGTTCGCCGGCTTCGTGGTCAGCGACGACGCCCGGGTCGACGCGGTCACCGGCGTCCTCGGCGGTGCGGAGGAGGAGGGCACGGTCGACCTCGACGGGGAGACGTGGACGCGCGGCACGACCCAGCGCGGGGAGACGGCGCTGTGGCGCGAGGCCGACGGGGTCACCGTGCTGGTCACCGGCTCGGCGGTGGACGACGAGCTGGAGACCGTGGCGGCCGGGGTGGAACCCTACACCGGCTGACCCGGCCCGCCTCCGTTGCGATCGCATGACGGAGGTCACGACCTGGTGTCCGTCCGGTGCCGCAGCGGTGCGTCGGCGGGCGCCGGCCTCCGGGCGGGGCGACGCTGAGCGCCCCGGCCGAGCACGGCACCCGTGACGGCCCCGGCCTGCGAGGAGCCTGGCGATGATCGGACGCGCCTGCAGCGGCGGCGACCACCGGCCACCGCCCGCGGGTGGGTCGTGCGCCTGCGGGATGGTCACGCGCATCCCGGCGCGGCGGCCGGAACCCGGGCCCACGGTGCGCGACCTGCTCGTGCGGTCGCTGGCCGGCGTCACCGACCCCGCCGAGACCGCCGACCGGTTGCTCGCGGCGCTCGCCGCAGCCGGCCTGGCGGTGGGGCCGGGCACGCGGCAGTCGGCCTGAGCCCGCCGGCTCAGCCGCGGTCGCGGTCCTCGGCCGGGGCGGCCGCCGACAGCCGTTCCCGGGCCCGGTCGAGCCAGTGCTGGCACAGCTCGGCCAGGTGCTCGCCGCGCTCCCACAGGGTGAGCGACTCCTCGAGGGTCAGCCCGCCGGCCTCGAGCCGGCGGACCACGTCGGCGAGCTCCTCGCGGGCCTGCTCGTAGGTGGTCGTGGGCTCGGCGGGGGTCTCGCTCATGGCTGGCCATCCTCCCTGGCGACGCGGACGGGCAGCCGGCCGCCCGCCACCCGCACCGAGAGCCGCTCGTCGTCGGCGACCTCGGCGGGGTCGCGGACCAGGGCGCCGTCGGCCCGCTGCACGACGGCGTACCCGCGCTCCAGCGTCGCGGCGGGGGAGAGGGCGGCCACCCGAGCGCGGGCGTGCTCGAGGTCGCGCTCGGCCCCCTCCAGCCGGTGGGTGAGCGTGCGCCGGGCGCGGGTGCGCAGCTGCTGCACGTCCTCCTCGCGGCCGTGCAGCAACCGGTCGGGCGAGGCCAGCACCGGCCGGCTGCGGACGCTCTCCAGCCAGCGCTCCTGCTGCTCCAGCCGGGCGGAGAGCAGGTGACGGGCGCGGGCGCGCAGCCCGTCGACCAGCCGGCGCTGCTCGCCGATCTCGGGCACCACCCGGTGCGCGGCGTCGGTGGGCGTGGCCGCACGGACGTCGGCGGCGTGGTCGACCAGCGTCGTGTCGGTCTCGTGCCCGACGGCGGTGACGACGGGGGTGCGGCAGACGGCGATCGCGCGCACCAGGCCCTCGTCGGAGAAGGGCAGCAGGTCCTCGACCGAGCCGCCGCCGCGCGCGATGACGATGACCTCGACGGCCGGGTCGGCGTCCAGCCGGCGCAGCCCGTCGATCACCGACGCCGCGGCGCTCGGCCCCTGCACGAGGCTGTGGTGGACGGCGAAGCGGACGGCCGGCCAGCGGCGGCGCGCGGTGACCAGCACGTCCCGCTCGGCGGCGCTGTCCCGCCCGGTGACCACCCCGACCACGGCGGGGGCGAACGGCAGGGGCCGCTTGCGGGCCGGGTCGAACAACCCCTCCGCGGCCAGCAGCCTGCGGATCCGCTCGATGCGGGCCAGCAGCTCACCGAGGCCGACGGCGCGGATCTCCGTGGCGCGCAGGGAGAAGGAGCCGCGCGCGATGTAGTAGTCCGGCCGGGCCCGCACGATCACCCGGGCGCCCTCGGTGAGCTCCAGCCCGGGCCGGTCGGCGACGTCGCGGGCGCAGGTCACCGGCACCGAGAGGTCGGCGGCCGGGTCGCGCAGGGTGAGGAAGACGGTAGCCGCGCCCCGCCGGGACAGCTGGGCGACCTGCCCCTCGACCCACACCTCACCCAGCCGGCCGATCCACTCGGCGACCTTGCGGGCCACCGTGCGGACCGGCCAGGGGGCTTCCGGGCTCGAGGGGGCGGTCATGCCCCGAGACTGCCAAACCGGTGCGACGTCCCCGTCAGCCCGCCTGCTCCTGCTCGATCTTCTCCAGGCGGTTGCGGAGCATCGTGAGGTACTGCGGGCGGGCCCGCGTCGCCTCCTCGTAGGAGAGCAGGTCGCGCACCGTCACCGGCTGGTAGCCGCGCAGCCGGCCACGCAGCTGGGCGATGGTCATGCTGTCGTAACCGTCGACCGGTGCCGCGCCCGGCTCCCCGCCGTCCCCGCCGCCGGTCGCCTCGGCCACCGGGGTGCCGCTCTCGTCGGTGGCCACCACGGTGTCGCTCCCGGCGTCCCCGGCGGGCGCGCGGTCCCCACCGTCCTCGCCGTCCGCGCCGCCGAGGGCGTCGTCCACCCGTTCGCCGCCGGGGGTGACGACCTCGTCGCCCCAGCTGGTCGTCCCGGCGCCGGGGGTCGCCTCGGCGACGCCTGTGCCGGGCCGGCTGTCCGCGTCGCTCGCCTCGCTGCCGAGGGCCTCGTCGACCCGTGCCTCATGGTCGGTCACCACGTGCGCGGCCGCGGTGGTTCGGGCCCCGGGACCGGTCTCGGGCGTCTCGGGCGCGGCCACGCCCTCGTCGGTCACCGTGCCCTCGACCGTCGCGATGCCGCCGTCCGGGGTGAGGACGTCGATGTCGGTGGCGACGTCGGCGGCGACGTCCTCACCCGGTGCGGCGTCGGCCTCGGTGACCGGGGCGGGGGACTCCGCGATGTCGTCGGCGTCGACGAGCCCGGCATCGGCGGTGCCGCCGTCGACCAGGGCGCTGTCGGGGGCGCCGTCGGCCTCGAGCAGGGCGGTCTCCAGGGCGTCCTCGGTGGTCAGCCCGGGCTCGACGAGCCGCAGGTCGGCGGCGGTGACCTCGTCGGTGATGTCCTGCAGCGCCTCGACGACCTCCTCGGGCGCCGGCTCCGGCGGCAGCCCGGAGACCTCGTCGTCGATGAGCGCGGCGACCTCCTCCGCGACCTCCTCGTCGGGGACGACGTCGGCCGCCCGGTCGAAGGCCGAGGTGCGCAGGCCGTTGCCGTTGGCCGAGGCCGGGAGGTCCTCGTCGAAGGTCGCCAGCCCGGGTTCCTGCTCGCCGCGCAGCCCGGTGAACACCTCGTCCCCGCGGGCCACCAGGCCGGTGTAGTGCTGCTGCAGTTTCATCGTGGCCTGCATGGCGAGGCCGATGACCCGCACCGGCAGCCCCGGCAGGGTCCGCGGCAGCCGGAGGACCTCGTCGAGCACGGTGGCGGTCAGGCCGGCCACGGCCCGGATGGCCTGGGGGATCTCACGCGACATGGGCCTCACCCTGCCCCAGAACGCCGTCCGCGACACCCCTGTCGGGTGCCGCTCCACCCGGACGTGGCCCACGTCTCGTCCCGGGGGCGCGGGCCGGCGCCCACCTACGATGGGAGGCATGGCTGACCCGCGCGGACGCGTCCTGCTCGCCGACCCCCGGGGCTACTGCGCCGGCGTGGACCGGGCGGTGGTCGCGGTCGAGCGGGCACTGGAGATCCACGGCGCCCCGGTGTACGTCCGCAAGCAGATCGTCCACAACAAGCACGTCGTCGCCACCCTGGAGCGGCGCGGGGCGGTCTTCGTCGATGAGACCGACGAGGTGCCGGAGGGCTCGGTCGTCGTCTTCAGCGCCCACGGGGTCTCCCCGGCGGTGCACGAGGAGGCGGCGAACCGGCAGCTGAAGACCATCGACGCGACCTGCCCGCTGGTGAGCAAGGTGCACCAGGAGGCCAAGCGGTTCGCCAAGGAGGACTACGACATCCTCCTCATCGGCCACCGCGGCCACGAGGAGGTCGAGGGCACCGCCGGCGAGGCTCCGGCGCACATCCAGCTCGTGGACGGCGCCGAGGACGTCGACCGCGTGCAGGTGCGCGACCCCGAGAAGGTCGTCTGGCTGTCGCAGACCACGCTGTCGGTCGACGAGACCCTGGCGACCGTCGACCGGCTCAAGACCCGGTTCCCCGGCCTGCAGTCCCCGCCCAGCGACGACATCTGCTACGCCACGCAGAACCGGCAACAGGCGGTCAAGCAGATGGCCGGCCAGTGCGACCTGGTGATCGTCGTCGGCTCGACGAACTCGTCGAACTCGGTGCGCCTGGTGGAGGTGGCGCTGGAGGCCGGCGCCCGCGCCGCGCACCTGGTCGACTTCGCCTCCGAGATCGACCCCGCCTGGCTCGAGGGCGTGGCGACCGTCGGGGTGACCAGCGGCGCCTCGGTGCCGGAGGTCCTGGTCGGCGAGGTGCTCGACTTCCTGGCCGAGCGCGGCTATCCCGACGTCGGGACGGTCAAGGCCGCCGAGGAGAGGCTGGTCTTCGCGCTGCCGCACGAGCTGCGGGTCCGCCGGGGCGAGCCGGCCGCCGACCCCGCCTGAGCTGAGCCGGGCGGCTCCGGCGGGTCCTAGGACCCTCGCCGTCCCCACCCGGCAGCGCCACGATGCCCCCGCAGTGTCGTCGCTCGCCCGGGAGGGGATCGCCATGACCAGCAGCCAGGCCACCACCGGCTCGGCGACCGCGACGGACAACGCCGCGACCGTCGCCGGCATCTACGCCGCGTTCGGCCGGGGGGACGTGCCGGCGATCCTCGGCGCCCTCGCCGACGACGTCCGCTGGGAGGACTGGGCGGACAACTCGGCGCAGCGCGCCGGTGTGGCGCACATGGTGCCGCGGCGCGGGCCGGCCGAGGTCGCCGCGTTCTTCCAGGTGGTCGGGTCCTGGACGATGGAGCGGTTCGAGGTCCTCGACCTGATCGGGAACGGCCGGCAGGTCGTCGGGGAGATCAGCCTGGCGGCGCGGCTGCCGGACGGGACGCGGCTCGAGGACGAGGAGCTGCACCTCTGGACGTTCGACGACGCCGGGCGGGTGACCCGCTTCCGGCACTACGTCGACACGGGCAAGCACATCGCGGTGACCGGCGGGACGGCTCCGCGGGGGGAGTGACTCCCCGGCGGCTCAGCGGCGGGCGGCCCAGCGGACGAGCGCGAGCGCCAGGGAGGCGCCGGTCGCGATCGCCATCGCCGGGAAGCCACGGATGAGCAGCGTGGCGACCGCCGCGAGGTTGAACGTCGAGAGCACCGTGCTGGCGGCGACGCCGGAGACGATGAACACCAGGGGCGGGGCGATGACGGTGCTCACCAGGTCGCTGCGGCGGACCAGCAGCGTGGCCAGGACGCTCGAGGTGGTCAGCGCGACCAGCGAGATGAAGCCCAGCCCGCCGCCGAGGTAGAGGTCCGCGGCGGTGCCGGCGAGGGTGACGAGCAGGACCACCGTGACCGCGGCCCAGCCGCGCAGCTTGCCCTGCTCGGGCTGCGGGGCACCCCGGCCGGCGGCGCGCGCCTCGGCCGGACGGGCACCTCGGCGCCGGCCGTCGGCGGAGTCGCGGCCATCCGCCCGACGGTCGTACTCCACCGGTCGACTGTCCTCCAGGGCATCGTCGAGCTCCACCGGGATGCTGCGCTCGACCGGACGGACGGCCGCGGCGGCGCGGGCCGGCGCCGGCCGGGGCGGCATCGGTGCACGGGCGACCGGCGGGCGGGTCGAGGAGAGCTCGTCGTCCGCGGCCCGCGCGCGTCCGGCGCGGACCAGGTGCTCGGGCAGCGGCGGGATGTCGGTGGACCGCATCCGCGGCGCCGGGCGCGGGGGCACCGGCGGGCGGGCGATGCGCGGACCGTCGGCCGCCTCCGGGCGGGGCGACCGGGGGTTGGAGCGCCGTTCCCGGCGTGCTCCGGTCTCCCGCCAGGTGTCGGCCGTGCTCGCCGAGGCCATGGCGCACCTCCCCGTCTCCTCGCCGTGGACCTCCCGGAAGAGGCCCGCTGTCGAAGACGACGGTAGCTACGCCGACCGTGCTGGCGCGTGAGGACGGCACCGATCCAGGGTGTGCAGAAGTGCCAAAACCTCCGCCCCGATCGAGCACCCCGTGGAACGGCCGGTGCGGCTGTGACGAACCGGTGCTGCAGGGGTGCCTGGGGCGACCGCGGCCGCTCCGGGTCAGCCGGTCGTGCCGTCGCGCTCGTGATCGACGGCCGGGATCCCCGGGGCGGGCGGCGGCAGCTCGGCCGGTCGCAGGGTGCGGACCGTCGCCTCCACCGGCTGGGGTTCCGGCACCGGGGTCTCGGCCACGCCCAGGTCGTCGAAGCGGCGCGCGGCGACCAGCACGGAGCTCTCGTAGGAGCCGACCGTCTCGTTGTAGCGGGCCGTCGCCGAGCTCAGCGCCGATCCCAGCCGGGTGAGGTGACCCGACAGCGTGGTCAGACGGGCGTGCAGCCGGCGGCCGACCTCCAGCACCTGGTCGGCGTCGCGGGCCAGCCGCTCCTGCCGCCAGGAGTAGGCGACCGTGCGCAGCAGCGCGAGCAGCGTGCTGGGGGTGGCCAGGACGATGTCGCGGGCGAATCCGTACTCGAGCAGCCCGGGCTCCGCCTCCAGCGCGGTGGTGAGGAACCCGTCGGAGGGGACGAACAGGACGGTGAACGGCGCCGCGGGGCGGAACGCCGTCGGGTAGCGGCGGGCGGCGAGCGCGTCGACGTGGGTGCGCAGCTGGCGGGCGTGCGCGGCGACCCGCTCGGTGCGGACCGCGACGTCCTCGGCCTGGACCGCCTCGATGTACCCGGTGAAGGGCACCTTCGCGTCGACGATCACCTGGCGCCCGTCGGCCAGGGTGACGACGAGGTCGGGCCGGACGCCGGCGCCGGCGTCGTTGGTGCTGCTCGGCTGCTCGACGAAGTCGCAGTGCTCGAGCAGGCCGGCCACCTCGACGACCCGCCGCAGCTGCACCTCGCCCCAGCGCCCCCGCACGTGCGGGGTGCGCAGCGCCGTCACCAGCGCGGCGGTCTCCTGCCGCAGCATCGACGACGCCTGGCCCACGGTGCCCATCTGCTCCCGGAGCTCACCGTGCGCGGTGGCGCGGGCCCGCTCCATGCCGGCGAGCAGCCGGTGCATGTGGTCGAGGGACTCGTGCAGCGGCTCCAGCCCCTCCTCGGCCGGCCGGCGCCGGGCGACCAGCGCGACGACGCCGAGCGTGACCGCGGTGGCCAGCAGGGCGCCGAGGAGGAGACCGGTGAGCAGGGAGGCGGCGTGCACGGCGCGGAGCCTGCCGGACGGGTCCGACAGTTCCGTGGAGCCCCGCGGATCACGAGGCATAGGAAGCAATACCCACGTCAGGTGCCGGGGGACGTGGGTATTGCTTCCTATGCCTCAGTTCAGGCGGCGACGGGGGCGTGCGCCGCCTCGTGGTCGAGCAGCCAGCGCTTCACCGGCGTCCCCCAGCGGAAGCCGCCCAGCCCGCCGTCGGAGCCGAGCACCCGGTGGCAGGGGATGAACAGCGCCGCCGCGTTGCGGGCGCAGGCGTTGGCCGCCGCCCGCACCGCCGCCGGCCGCCCGCACCGCGCCGCGAACGCCGCGTAGGTGTCCGGTTCCCCGGCCGGGACGGTGCGCAGCACCTCCCAGGCGTCCTCGAGGAACGGCCCGGACCGCTGCCGGACCTCGACGTCGTCGATGGCGGCGACCGCACCGGAGACGAAGGCGTCCACGGCGTCGAGCACGGGCAGCCGGTCGGTCTCCTCGACCCAGGTCGGCCGCAGCGAGCGGTGCACGAGGGGCAGGAGGGCGGCGACGTCGTCGGTCCAGCCGCTGGCGAGGACGACGTCGCGGCCGTCGTGCTCCCGGGTGACCACGACGGTGAACGGCCCGGGTGGGGTGACCGTGGTGGCGAACCGGGCGGGCGGCGGGGTCATGAGGCGCTCCGATCGGAGAGGGGGCTGCGGGTGAAGAGGCTGGGGACGGCGAGCGCCCACAGGTGCACGACGGCGTAGGAGCGCCAGGGCCGCCACCGGGTCGCGGCGTCGGCGTCGGAGCTGCCGACCGCGGCCAGTGCGCGGCGGACGGCGAGGTCGCCGGGCAGCCACACATCGGGGTCGGCGAGCCCGCGCAGCGCGACCAGCGCCGCCGTCCACGGGCCGATGCCCGGCACCGCGCGCAGCGCCCGGGTCGCCTCCTCGCGGTCGGCGCCGGCGTCCAGGGGCACCGAGCCGTCGGCGAGGGCCGCGGCGAGGGCGTGCACCGTGCGCCGGCGGGACCCGGTCAGCCCGACCGCGGTCAGGTCGGCGCCGGCCAGCGCGGCCGCGCGGGGGAAGGCGTGGGTGAGCGTGCCGACCGGCTCGGGCAGCGGCGTGCCGGCCGCGGTGAGCAGCCGGGCGGTCAGCGTGCGGGCGCCGGCCACGGACACCTGCTGGCCGAGGACCGCCCGCACGGCGAGCTCGTCGGCGTCGGGGGAGGCGGGGACCCGGCGACCGGGCGCGCCGGCCACCACCCGGGCGAGGGCCGGGTCGGCGGACAGGACGTCGTCGACCGCGGCGGGGTCGGCGTCGAGGTCGAGCAGCCGCCGGCAGCGGGCCACCGCCACCCCGAGATCGCGCAGCCCGGTGAGCCGCAGCCGGGCGGTGACCGCCGGGCCGCCGTCGGCCGCGGGGGAGAGCCGGACGACGGCGGGCCCGTGCGGCAGGTCGAGCACGCGGGCGAACGTCGTCCCGTCCCACTCCTCGAGGCCGGGGACGGCGTGCGCGCCGAGGAAGAACAGCACCTCGGCCGCGTCGTAGGGGGCGCGGGCGGCCAGCCGCAGGGTGAGCTCGCCCGGTGCGCCGGCAGGCGCTCCCGGGGCGGTGCGGCGCAGTTCCGTCGGGGTGGCCGCGAAGACCTCGCGCACGGTGTCGTTGAACTGCCGGATGCTGGCGAACCCGGCGGCGAAGGCGACGTCGGCCAGCGGCAGCCCGGTGGTCTCGATGAGCAGCCGCGCGGTCTGGGCGCGCCGGGCGCGGGCGAGGGCGAGCGGGCCGACGCCGAGCTCGGCGACGAGCAGCCGGTGCAGCTGCCGCTCGGAGTAGCCGAGCCGGGCGGCCAGCCCCGGGATGCCGGAGCGCTCCACCTCGCCGTCGCCGATCAGCCGCATCGCCCGGGCCACGACGTCGGCGCGCACGTCCCACTCTGGGGAGCCGGGCACGGCGTCGGGCCGGCAGCGGCGGCAGGCGCGGTAGCCGGCGCCCTGGGCAGCGGCCGCGGTGGAGAAGAAGGAGACGTTGCGGGCCAGCGGGGTGCGCGCCGGGCAGGAGGGGCGGCAGTAGATGCCGGTGGTGGCGACCGCGGTGAAGAACCAGCCGTCGAACCGGGCGTCGCGGCTGGTGACCGCCCGGTAGCAGCGCTCGGGGTCGAGGGACCGCGTCATGGAGCGAGCATGGCAGTCGCGGGTGAGGGGTGACTGGCGGTTTTCGGACGTCGCCGTCGCCCTACCGGGGCCGGCCGTCGTCTCCCACCACCCGCAGGTGCGGGCCGGTGTGGACGTCGGCCCGGACGTCGTGCACCAGCGGCAGCCCGACCGCCCGCCGGACCCGGTTCTCCGGCACGTCGATCGCCAGCGCCAGCGCCGCCGCCAGCCGCTCGCTGACCATCCCGGAGTGCCGGCCGTGCGCGATGCGGGCGATGGTCTCGGGGGCGACGGCCCAGCGGGACCGGCGCGAGGCGTCCTCGGCGGTCTCGCACAGTTCCAGCAGTCGTCGCTGCACCAGGTGCTGCAGCTCGTTGGCGGCCACCCCGGCAAGGCTAGGTCGCCGCGGCCCCGCCAGACAGCCCCCCGCCGACGAGGACGCCGATCCCGTCGAGCAGCCGTGCCAGCCCGAACTCGAACGACTGCTCCGGGTCGTAGGCGCCGAGCTCCTCGCCGGCGACCGGGCCGACCTGGGCTCCTCGGTGCTCGGCCTGGCGATGCTGGTGGCGGCGGCGTTCGCGATCGGCTGGCGCCCGGGCGGCGGAGCCGAGCTGCTGGCCGCCGTCGGGCTGCTCCTCCTGCTGCGGCTGGCCTTCCTCTGGATGGGCGTCCACCTCGGCCTGCTGACCCGGGACCCGGCGACGGTGACGGCGGTGCAGATCCTGGTGTGGCCGTTCGCCATCCTGTCGAACGCCTTCGTCCCCGCGTCGACGATGCCCGGGTGGCTGGGGACGGTCGCCGAGTGGAACCCGCTGGCGGCCACGGTCACCGCCGTCCGGGACCTGTTCGGCCAGCCGGGGGACGCCGGAGGCGGCTGGGCCACCGAGCACGCGCTGCTGCTGGCCGTCGTCTGGCCGGTCCCGCTCACCGCGCTGTTCGCGGCGCTGAGCGTCCGGCGGTGGCAGACGCTGAGCCGGTGAGCGACCCGGTCGGTCGACCCCGCCCGTCCACCGACCGGTGGACGGCGGACCAGCGGTTCGGCGGTCCCGGCGCGACCGCCGCCCGGCGAGGGTCGTGTCATGACAGCGACCCAGCCGGCGCCCTCCCGCATCGGGACGGCGACCGAGGACCCACCGGCCGTGCGCGTGCGCGGGCTGGTCAAGCGCTACGGCGGCAAGGCCGTCGTCGACGGGCTCGACCTCGACGTCCGGCCGGGCGAGTGCTTCGCGCTGCTCGGCCCCAACGGCGCCGGCAAGACGACGACCATCGAGATCCTGGAAGGAGTCCGGCGCCGCGACGAGGGGACCGTGTCCGTGCTCGGCGTGGACCCCGCCGCCGGCAGCCGCGGCTGGCGCGCCCGGATCGGGGTGGTGAGCCAGGCCGAGTCGGCCGGCCAGGCCCTCACCGTCCGCGAGGCTCTCGACCACTTCGCCCGCTACCACACGGCGCCCCGGCCGACCGGTGAGCTGCTCGCCGTCACGGGTCTGGAGGAGAAGGCCGGCACCCGCGTGTCGGCGCTGTCCGGCGGGCAGCGCCGTCGACTGGCGGTGGCCCTGGGTGTCCAGGGGCGCCCGGAGGTGGTCTTCCTCGACGAGCCCACCACCGGCATGGACCCGGTGGCCCGCCGGCAGTTCTGGGAGCTCGTCCGCGGGCTGCGGGCCGGGGGTGTCACGGTGCTGCTCACCACGCACTACCTCGACGAGGCCGCCGAGCTCGCCGACCGCGTCGGCGTGATCGCCGACGGCCGGCTGGTGGACGTCGCTCCGCCGGCCGAGCTCGGCGCCGATCTGCGGCGCCGGGCGACCGTCAGCTGGCTCGAGGCGGGCGCCCGCCGCGAGGTCGGCACCGAGAACCCGTCCGCGGTGCTGCGCGACCTGCTCGCCGCGCACACCCGGGACGAGGTCCCCGGCCTCACCGTCACCCGGCCCGGCCTGGAGGACGTCTACCTCCAGCTCGTCGGCGCCGTCCCCACCCGAGCCGAGGAGTCGCTCCGATGACCGCCGTTCTGACCCCGTCGACCGTCCGTTCGACGCCGTCCACCCTGGCCGTCACGTGGGCGCGGATCGGCCTGGAGCTGCGGCTCTTCTCCCGTGAGCGGCAGCAGGTGGTGTTCTCGTTCGCCTACCCGGTCGTGATGATGGTGATCTTCGGCGCGGTGCTCGGCGGTGACGTGCTGCCCGGAGACGTGCCGTTCCCGCAGTACTTCCTGGCGGGCATCGCGGCGACCGGCATCATGCTGAGCAGCTTCCAGGCGGTCGGCACGTCGATCGTGACCGAGCGCGAGACCGGTCAGCTGGAGCGGCTGCAGCTGCTGGGCACGCCGCCGGTGGCCTACTTCGGCGGCAAGGCGGGGCAGGTGCTGGTGACCACGGCGGCCCAGCTCGCGCTCCTGCTGCCGGTCGCCCGGTACGGCTACGACGTGCCGATGCCGGTGGACCTGGCGCACTGGCTGACCTTCGGCTGGGTCGCGGTCCTGGGCGCCCTGGCCGGCACGGTGCTGGGCATCGCGGTCTCCGCCCTGCGGGGCAGCGCGACGTCGGTGACCACCGGCATCTCGGCGTTCGCGATCGTCCTGCAGTTCTTCTCCGGGGTGTTCTTCGCCTTCGGCGAGCTGCCCGGCTGGATGCAGCAGGTGGCCGCGGTCTTCCCGCTGAAGTGGATGACCCAGGGCATGCGCTCGGCGTTCCTGCCCGAGCAGGCGGCCGTGGCCGAGGCGGCCGGCAGCTGGGAGCACGGCCGGATCGCCCTGGTGCTGGGTGCATGGGTGATCATCGGTGCCGTGGTGTGCGTGCGCACGTTCCGCTGGCGCCGGGCCGACGGATGACCCCCTTCGTCGGGCCCCGGGCCGCCGTCGATCCTCCGCACGAGGAGGACGACGGCGGCCCGCCGCTGTCCGAGCGCGGGTGGCGGATCACGGTCGTCGGTCTGCACGTGGTCTTCGTGCTGCTGCTGGCGGTCGCGGTGGTCACCATCGGGCTCTCGCCGGTGGACGGCTCGAAGCCCGCGCTGCTGGCCGCGCTCGGTGTGCTCGCGGTCGCCTATGCGTTGCTCGGCGCGCCGGCCCTCACCAGCCGCGACCAGCGCCGGGCGACCGCCTACCTGGCGGTCCTGGTCCTGGTGTTCGGCGTGCTGGCCGCGCAGGAGCCGTCGCTGCTGTTCCTGCTGTTCCTCGGCTATGCGCAGGTGTGGTTCCTGTCCGAGTCGGTGCCTCGGGGCATGCTCTGGACGGTCGCCCTGGCCGCGGCGAGCACGATCGGCCCGTTCGTCGCCTGGTCGCGCGGCGACGAGCCGATCTCCGGTCCCGCGCAGACCCTCGTGGGCCTGGTCTTCAGCCTCGCGATGGGTCTGTGGGTCTTCCGCGTGCTGGAGCAGAGCCGGCAGCGGGCGCTGCTGATCCGCGAGTTGGAGCGGACGCGCGCGTCGCTGGCCGCCGCCGAGCGCGAGCGGGGAGTGCTCGCCGAGCGCGAGCGGCTGGCCAGCGAGGTCCACGACACCCTCGCGCAGGGCTACACCAGCATCGTGGTGCTGGCACAGACCGCGGCCGCCCAGCTGTCGGCCGACCCGGTCGCCGCGCGGGAGCGGTTGGCGCTGATCGAGGAGGTCGCCCGCGACAACCTGGCCGAGGCGCGGGCGGTGGTCGCCGCGTTCCGGCCGGTGGGCCTGGACGGCTCGACCCTCGTGGAGGCCCTGGAGAAGCTGGCGGACCGGTTCGCGCGGGAGACGGGCCTGGCGGTACGGGTCGACGTCGCGGCGCTGGGGGAGGGGGCGTCCCTGCGGCGGGACGAGGAGGTCGTGCTGCTGCGCGGGGCCCAGGAGGCGCTGACCAACGTGCGGCGGCACGCGGCGGCGTCGGCGGTGGTGGTCCGCCTGTCGCGGGTCGCCGGGCAGGTGTCGGTGCACGTGGAGGACGACGGCGTGGGGTTCGACCCGGCCGCGGCGCACGGCGCCGGGCTGGAGGGATTGCGCGGCCGGGTGGCGCAGGTCGGCGGCTCGATGGACGTCGCGTCGTCGCCCGGGGCGGGGACGCGGGTGACGGTGCGGGTGCCGGGCTCGTGACCATCAGGGTGCTGGTGGTGGACGACCACCCGGTGGTGCGCGGCGGGCTGGTGGGCTGGCTCGACGCGCAGGAGGACCTCACGGTCGTGGGGGAGGCCGGCGACGGGCTGCAGGCGCTCGCGCTGGTGGCGGCGGAGCGGCCGGACGTCGTCCTCATGGACCTGCGGATGCCGCGGATGGACGGCGTGACCGCGACGGAGCGGATCGGCGCCGCGCACCCCGGCGTCCGCGTGCTGGTGCTGACCACCTACGACACCGACGCCGACATCGTGCGGGCCGTCGCCGCCGGGGCGACCGGCTACCTGCTCAAGGACGCGCCGCTGCCGCAGCTGGCCGACGCCGTCCGGGCCGCGGCGCGCGGGGAGACGGTGCTGGCGCCGCCGGTGGCCGCGCGGCTGGTGTCGCACCTGCGGGCGCCGGCCGCGGAGGCGCCGACCGCGCGGGAGCTCGAGGTGCTGGCCGGGGTGGCGCGCGGGCTGACCAACGCCGACATCGGCCGGGAGCTGTTCATCGGCGAGGCGACGGTGAAGACCCACCTGCTGCGGGTGTTCGCCAAGCTCGGGGTGGACGACCGCACCCGGGCGGTGATGGTCGCCGTCGAGCGCGGGCTGCTGCCGGGGCCCGGGACCGCGTGACCGTCGTCGTCCGGGCCGCGCGGCCGGCGGATGCGGCCGTGCTGGCCGCGGTGAGCCGGGCCGCGATCGAGGAGTCGGCCGCCGGGCACTACACGCCGGCCCAGCTGGCGGTGTGGGCGGCCCGGCGGTCGGAGGCAGCGCACGCGCGGTTCGTGGAGACGACCACGGTGCTGGTGGCGGAGGTGGACGGTGTGGTGGCCGGGTTCGCCTCGGTCGCACCGGCGGCGGTCGACGGGCTGGTGCCCGGCGAGGTGGACCAGCTGTTCGTGGCGCCGTCGGCCGGTGGGCGGGGGGTGGCGCGGGCGCTGCTGACCGCGGTCGAGGCCGCCGCGCGGGCGGCGGGCCTGCCGGCTCTCGTGACGCACGCGTCGTGGCGGGCGGCGCCGGTGTTCGAGCGGCTGGGGTACCGGCGGGTCGAGGTGGAGAGCGTGACGCTGGACGGCGAGACGCTGACGCGGGCCCGGATGGTCAAGGAACTCGACTGAAGGCCGGGCCGGTCAGCTGGTCAGCCGGACCAGCACCTGCTCGTGGAGGCTGTTGTAGGCGAGGTACTCGAACTCGTGGCCGGTGCGGTCGATGAACTCCATGAACGCCTTGTGCTCGTGGTGTTCCCAGCCGGGGAAGTTGAAGTACTCGTCGAAGAGCAGGACCGTGCCCGCGACGAACCGGTCCTCGCCCTCGCGGAGGATGGTGACCGTCGAGCTGTAGAGGTCGGCGTCCATGTGCGCGAAGGCGATCGGGCCGGAGTGCTCGGCGAAGAAGCCGGGCAGGGTGTCCTCGAACCAGCCGACGTGCATGGTGGCGCCGGGGACATCGGGCACGTGCTGGGCGAATGCGCCCTTCGCGAAGCCGGTCCGCCAGTCCTCGGGGAGGCCCTCGAACGAGTCGAACCCGTGCGCCGGGCACCGCTTCGCCGTGACCCGGCGCAGGGTGTCGCCGGTGGCCACCCCGAACTCCAGGACGAGCCCGTCTGCCGGTGCCAGGTCGACCGAGTGGTCGAGCAGCTTGTACTTCGCCTCGAGCGGGGAGTCGCCGCTGAACGACAGGGCGGTGGGCATGTGCTGCTCGATGAAGTCGGCCGTGCGGCGCAGGGCGGCCCGCTGCCGCTCGTCGTCGATGCTGTACATGGACCGCACGTGGATGCTGTTGGCCTGCTGGAGCACCAGACGCACCAGCTCGTCTCCCCGGGCTTGCATGGGATCGACCCTAACCGCGGGACGACCGTCGCCCGGACCGTGTCGGGTCCGGCGTGGCGGGGCTCGTGCGCGCTGGAGTAGGGGGCCGTCCGGGGCCGTACCCTGGACTCCCGTGAGTCTCACCATCGGCATCGTCGGGCTTCCCAACGTCGGCAAGTCGACCCTGTTCAACGCGTTGACCAAGAACGACGTCCTGGCCGCGAACTACCCGTTCGCCACCATCGAGCCCAACGTCGGCGTGGTCGGCGTCCCGGACCCTCGCCTCCACAGGCTGGCGGAGATCTTCGGTTCGCAGAAGACCATCCCGGCGACGGTGTCGTTCGTGGACATCGCCGGCATCGTGCGCGGCGCGTCCGAGGGGGCCGGGCTCGGGAACAAGTTCCTGGCCAACATCCGCGAGAGCGACGCGATCTGTCAGGTCATCCGCGTGTTCACCGACCCGGACGTGGTGCACGTCGAGGGCAAGGTCAACCCGGCCGACGACATCGAGACGATCAACACCGAGCTCGTCCTCGCCGACATGCAGACGCTGGAGAAGGCGATCCCGCGGCTGGAGAAGGAGTCCCGGAAGGACAAGGAGCGGGCGGCTCTGCTGGCCGCTGCCCTCGACGCGCAGAAGGTGCTCGACGAGGGCCGGACGCTGTTCGCCGCCGGCGTCGACCCGGAACCGCTGCGCGAGCTGACCCTGCTGACGACGAAGCCGTTCCTCTACGTGTTCAACGTGGACGAGGAGGAGCTGACCAACGACGCGCTCATCGCGGAGCTGCGCGCCCTGGTCGCGCCGGCCGAGGCGATCCTCATGGACGCCAAGGTCGAGGCCGAGCTCGCCGAGCTGCCCGAGGACGAGGCCGCCGAGCTGCTGGCCGGCATCGGCCAGGACGAGCCCGGCCTGCACCAGCTGGCCCGCATCGGCTTCGCCACCCTCGGCCTGCAGACCTACCTGACCGCCGGGCCCAAGGAGTCCCGCGCCTGGACGATCCCGATCGGCGCGACCGCGCCGCAGGCGGCCGGCGTCATCCACACCGACTTCCAGCGCGGCTTCATCAAGGCCGAGATCGTGTCCTTCGACCAGCTCGTGGAGGCCGGGTCCATGCAGGAGGCCAAGTCCCGCGGCTGGGTGCGCATGGAGGGCAAGGACTACGTCATGCAGGACGGCGACGTCGTGGAGTTCCGTTTCAACGTGTGACCGGCCCTAGCGCCGGAGCTCAGCGGGTTGCTCAGTGGCCCCGGTCCACGTCCAGTCCGCACGATTCCGTGAGTAGGGCCTGTGCGGTGGCCCGCGTGCGGGCCCGGCGCTCGGCCAGAGGTGCGAGTAGGTCGACACGGTGGCGGACGTGCGGTTGAACCGCGCGACCTCTCATCGGTCCACGTGAGATGGCGGTGACGCGCCCGCCTACGCGTTCGTGACGGATGGGTGACGCGAACTGCCGACGATGGGCCTCGACATCGGAAGGCGCCCTTCCCAGGGGTCTGCCGTCCATGACTGCCTGGCTGATCACCGGAGGTCGCCGCCGTCACCAGTTCTCGTCCGTCCTCCAGCTTCGGGCCAGATCGCCCGGAGGAGCGCAACGGGTCGGTCAGGCGTTCGGAGGGACAGTGCAGTCTCCCTCAGCTGCTCCACGTCTCATGCCAGGTGCGGACTGCGCGCCTCCTCCCTGCCGAGAAGGGCGGTGGATGTCGAGTTCATCGATCGACGCACAACTGCCTCGCCACAGCGATCCAGGTCTGGCGCCATGGCACTGACTGCAATGGTGCCTGAGCCGGTACGGCGACGGGGAACTCGCGAGTAGACGAGCCATTCACGACGACAAGACCCCTGCGCGAGAGGTGTGACGCTGACGATGGAAGCCAAGGATCCCCTGACGAGTCTCGCGGTGGATGTCCCGTACCTCTCGGTCAGGACCCGCAACGCGCTCGCCGACAGCATCTTCTACGACGTCGGGAGCCTGACGGCCGAGGAGCAGGGGCAGCTGTCCCCGTTGAACGACCGCGAGGGCAGCATCGTGGTCGTGCCACCCAGCGGCAGAGGAAGGATCCGGCACTACCGGAGTGCCCTGCGCTTCATGCACGTCGAAGGTGACCAGATCCGGGCGCTGGCCGTGGCCGGGGTCGGCAGCTCGGTCGTGGGCACGGTCGCGCTGGCGCGCAACGTCGCCGACGCGATGGATTGCGACGTCGCCGGCGTGGTGACCGGTTACGGGCTCACCGATCTGGTCGCGGAGGCTCTGGGCGGCTGGTTCCTGTTCGGAGCCGCAGACAGAACGCGCATGCGGGTCGAACAAGTGGTGGAGACCTCGAGAAGCGTGCTGGGGGGCGTGCTGCCGGCGGCAGCGGTAGGACGAAACCCGCAAGCGGTCAGCCTCAGCGCCCGCCCGGGGCCGGACGTGGCGACCATCCTCGACATCCTCGTGGCCCGTCCCAAGAACCTGAACCTCGTGGTGGGGCACAGCAAGGGGAGTCTCATGCTCGACTACGCGATGGAGCAGTTCGTCCGCGACCTCGACGGCGACAGTCACCCTCTCTTCGACTCGTTGCACGTCGTGACGTTGGGGGCGGTCGTCGACTTCCCGGATCAGTTCAAGCACGTCAAGCAATTCATGGGTTCATGGGACTGGTTCGGCGGCCTGAACTCACGTCGTGGACTGGAGCGTTCGGTAGTACCGAAGGCCTGGCACCACCTCAATCGCAAACTCCCACATCATCTCGATGCGGTCGCGGTGCTGAAGGAGTATCTGGATGAGAACGGCCTGACGGCCAAGGCCGCGGTAGCAGTTGTGGACGGCTCGAAGCGCGCCGAACCGACTCCGGCACCGAGGGAACGACCTGCGGCGGAGGAGTGGTCGAAGGCCTGATCCCCACCCGGAGCCCTGGCCCGAACTCGTTGCTGGCCGCAGTTGGCTCTGCCTTGCCGCGGAGTAGGACAGCGCCCGTGGGGGCGGCCGCCTCGCGGCAGCCGTGTCGCGTCTTGGACGCCGCGACGCTCCCGCTGACTGCCGTGGCCCCCGATCGGCTTCTCCAGGGTCACCACGGTGTCGGTGTACCGGCGGGGACGTCGCCGATGCCGACCCCGACTGGGGAAGCTGGCACTACGACACGCCCGCGCCGGCCCTCGACCAACTCTTCTCGCTCATCCACGAGGCGGTGGTGACGTCCCAGGAAGTGGTGTAGCTGGTCGGAGGTCCTGAGCTCGTCGGCGAAGTGCTGGCGTGCGAGGGGCCACCGCGTGGATCTTCTGTGTGTTCCCGCCAAGGTTCACTCAGAGAAAGGCCACGCGATGGCCCTGGACCAGTCTGCCCTGCTCGAGCTCCTGGAGGCACTGAAAGCCGCCGACGTCGACGACCGCATCCGTGCCGCCACCGAGACGCTGTACCAGGCGTTGATCGAGGCCGAGCTGACCGCGGTGATCGGCGCCGGTCCGCACGAGCGCACCGAGTCCCGCACCGCCCAGCGCAACGGCTCCCGACCACGAACCCTGACCACCACGGCCGGAGATCTGGAGCTGCGGATCCCGAAGCTGAGCGCCGGCTCGTTCTTCCCCTCGCTGCTGGAGCCGCCGGCGGATCGACCAGGCGCTGTTCGCGGTGGTGATGGAGGCCTATCTGCACGGCGTCTCCACGCGGAAGGTCGATGACCTGGTGCGGGCGCTGGGCGCGGACACCGGCATCTCCAAGTCCGCCCGCGACCGGCGTCGATCTGCTGGCCGTGGGGCTTGGCGGCTCGCTTGTCACTTCAGGTTCAGGAGGCTCCGGGCTCTCGTCACCCAGTAGCGCGCCCGCTGCTCGCCGAAAAGCGTGCGGTCGATCTGGCTGTCCAGGCCGGCCTCGTGCAGCCGCAGTTGGCGATGCTCGGTGGCCGAGTACTCGTCCAGCCGCGACATCGGCCCGCGTGTCCGGTGGTGGAGGTTGAGCGGCTCGCCGTCGCGGCCGATCGGCGGGCGGCCGTCGAGCATTCGCTGGAGGTTGCTGTCGTTCTGGTCCAGCAGCTTGTTGCGTTGCATGCCGAGCGGCGGGTCGTCGGCTAGGCGGCCCTCGTAGCCGCGGTCCGTGAGCTTTCCGCCCGCCGGGCCCGTGACCGTCCGCGGGTCGCGGACGACCTTCAGCGGCGGTTCCCACGTCGAGTCGCCAGCGCGCTTACGCTCGAGCTCGGCCCGCGATCGCTTGAGGTCATTGCGTGCGGTCTTGGCCCGCAGCGTGGCCTTGGCCTGCGCCTTGCGGGCGTCGCGAAGCTCGCCTTCCGCCTTGTCCAGCGACCTTATTGCCCTCGCCTCGGCGCTCGCGGCCTTCTTGGCGTCGTTGCGGGCCTGCGTGGCCTGCTTCGCCGGGTCGGAACCGCGCTTGGCGCCCTCGGCCCTGGCTTGCGCCTGCTCGGTCGCCTTCTGCGCGCGCTCCGCCTCGGCCCGGGCGTCCGCGTACCGCTGCCGGCCGGTCGCGACAGCGCGCTCCGACTGCTCCACGCGGCGATGAGCCTCGCGCACTGCTCGCGTGGCGTCGCTCACCTTTTCCTGGCGGCGGACGACAACCCCCTCCTGCTTGGCCACCGGGTCGGCCGAGGCCGGCGCGGGCCGGTCCGAGGCGGACTTCGCGGGGAGCTGCTTCATCGGCGAGGCCGTCGTCGCCGTGGTGGCCGGCTCGTCGCGCGCCGTGGCGCGGGGCGGGGCCGCCCTCGTCACGGGCTCGTCGCCCGTCTTCGATTTCCCGCCCCCAAAACCTTGTGAGGCGGCGCGACTCCTCGGCGGTGCCCTGAAGGACTGGCGCAGCCCACCCGCAACGCCGGCAACAAGCACCATGATTCCCCGAAGTCGGAGGGCATCGCTCGCGTATTCGTTGATCTGATCGAGAGTCAGGCTCTTCTTATGCTGTTCGGCTGCCGACAGGATGTGGTGGACGTCGACGACGGCACTCACCATGGCCGCCGCTTGACTGTATTGCCGTTGGTACTCACTGCATTTGTCGTCCGGGACATGGCGTGCGCAGCCACCCATATTGTCAACGAAGTTGTTCACAAGGTTGTACTTGTCAGCCCAATAGAGCGTCCAGATTCGGAGAACCTGACGCTTCCCCAAACCATGGTCTGGTGTCGAGATCGCTTGGATCAGGGCCGCCTTGCGTCCGCCACGCCAGAAGGCGTCTATCTGAGAAGCATCTCCTCCGGAGAGATTCGCTCGCCACCACGCATCGTTCACTTCAGCCGCGCCCTCGAGGCGAACCTGGCGTGTCGACTCGTAATACGCGCGTTCAGCTTCACGCTCCTTGTCATCTCGCTGCAGCCGTCGCACCGTGCGGTCGTGACCGGCGCCGAGAAGACGGTTGACGGCCGCGTTGCCCGCCTGGCGCTGAAGTGCCAACACATGCTCGACCGTGGGAGGTTTCGCGACAGGCTCGCGGCGCTGGGCCTCTCGTGGACTCGCCGCAGACTCGCGTCCGATAGCGCGGCTGGTCCGCATCTCATCTCCTCGTTAAAGTGCGCAGAGATTTTCCCATATTCAGGCAGCGGAGGGAACCGTCTGGTACGCCGAGCGGAGGCCCGCCCAGCGGACCTTGAGGTACCAGCTCGACGTCGTCAACGGTCTTCCAGGGTCCGCGGCGGCGGATGAGTTTCGGTCTCAACAGGCCGCTGGAACTCGGCCAGGGCGTTGCTCAGCGCGTCACCGACGCTGCCGACGCTGGGTGCGACGCCGGCCGTGGCAAGCCGTTCGGTAAACGCGATTGAGGTGACTGGACGGATTGTTGCCTCTCCGTCGACTGACGGTGGTCTTCCACCTGCTTCGTGGCTGACGCGACAGCCGGCCCCGTTCGGTCGGCTGCTCGAGCGAGCGGGGGCGCCCTGGGGCTGTCCCCGGCTACCCTTCTCGACCCGAGGGTGCCGCTGCTTCAACGGTCCGTCAGTTCCAATACGGCGAGCAGGTCGAGGAACCAGCCGGGTGGCACCTCGGTCATGCGCCCGCCACGGCGGCGGCGATGGCCTTGTCGTGATTCCGGGGTCGGTCATATCGCGACCTTGGGGCAGAGACAGACATAAGTAGGGAGTGCTGTGGCCGCGGTGTGGTCGCGCACTGCCCGTCACACGGGCCGACTGAACCGCCCCGGGCTCAGTGGAGGCTCGGTTCTGCCGGTAGGTCCTCGGTGAGGCCGGCGATCGAGCGGCAGCATCGGTCCTCGAACTCGACCGGTGGGATGTCGCCGCAGGCGCCGTGCAGCCGGCGGTGGTTGAACCAGTCGACGTACTCCAGGGTGGCCAGCTCGACATCGTCGAGGCCCTTCCACGGGCCGCGGCGGCGGCGTTGTCGTAGGAGTCGCCCCTGCTGCCCACGGAGCGGACGGCCCCGGCGGCGTCGAGCCGGTCGGTGTAGCGCACGGACAGGTATTGCCTGGCCTCAACCGGTGGTTGCAACACCTGCCTGGTGCAGTGAGCGTAGGTGCTCGTCCAG